>DRTC01000467.1 GCA_011372345.1 Candidatus Cloacimonadota bacterium | reverse complement strand
TGATAAAATTCGAACCGATAAAACCTGCTCCACCAGTAACTAAAACAATTTTGGAATCTTTGTTCATCCCTGTCAGTAGATTACTTTGATAAAAATCGAAAGTTTCTTTGGTTTTTTGATTTTTCATAAGAATTTCTATTAGTAATTACATTTTCTAATTATCACTTCAAACTTAAAACCAGATAATAAACCGGAGCCGCAATCAAAAGACTATCAAAACGATCCAGAACTCCACCATGACCCGGTAATAGATTGGAACTGTCTTTCACTCCCGCATCTCGTTTGAGCATTGATTCGAACAGATCACCAAGTTGTCCGAAAATCCCTGCACAAATCGCTGCTGCCAGGCTTTTTTCTATGGGAATATCCGCAAATTTATAGATAACAAAACCTCCTATCAGAGCAAAAAATAAACCACCGAGAAATCCTTCAACAGATTTTTTCGGACTGGCTTTGAAAACTCCTCGATGTTTGCCGAAAAGCAAGCCCGTGAAATAAGCGAAAGTATCTGTTATCCAGATGAGAACGAGCAATGATAAGATCAATAAATGTCCGTTTTCAAAAGCACTGATCCGATAAACAGACGAAAGAAAAACTGCAGAATAGACTATTGAGAAAATACTAGTTGATACTCTGGAAATCGAACCTTCCAATTGGTTCCTAAAAAGGTCGTTTCCCAAAACTATAAAGAAAATCAGGAGCAATGAGAAAACAATTTCTTTGGTTCCGAACAAAGATGATAAAACAAAAATGAGAATGCTGGTCGGCAGTAAAATTATGGGAATTATTACTCCTTTTTGGAAGAACATTTCCCGCAACTCGAACATCTGGAAAAAAACGATCAGAGCGAGAAACGATAACAAAGCGATCCCGCTAAAATAGAATATTCCGAGAATGATCGGAATGAAAATTACGGCTAAGATTACTCTTTTTAATAATTCCATATTTTTCCCATCAATTATTTAGCAATGAATCAGACTTCGCTCCGCTACGCCCTGACAAGCAAAACTAACAATAATAATCCCTTTCCGAAGTTTCTCTCAAAGATATTCTTTCAAATAAAATTCGGAAAGTTAAACTCATATCTTCGTATTCCTCGATGTAGATTTTTTTTAAAAACGATTCCAACCATTGTGAGGGTTTCGTTCCTCAACCATTCGCAAGGTTTTGATTTGTTCGTTTTGCCTGTCTTGTCGAAGTTTTAACGAAGACAGATTCGTTGCTAATTTTTCTCATCTTGCCCCGAATCTACGATTTCTTTTTTGATATTCAATGATCGCTTCCAGGAATTCTATTCTTCTGAAATCCGGCCATAATGTTTTTGTAATATACAATTCCGAATAAACGCTTTGCCAGACCAGAAAGTTGGAAAGTCTCTGTTCTCCGCTTGTTCTGATGAGCAAGTCAGGATCGGGCATTCCGGCTGTGTAAAGATAATTATTGATCAGGTCTTCATTGATAGCAGACTGCTCCAATTTCCCATCTTTCATATCGATATAAATTTCATTCACAGCATCGATGATTTCCTTTCTGCCACCGTAATTCATGGCAACATTCAGATGCAATCCGTTATTATTCCAAGATTTCTTACAGGTTTCTATAACTTTCTTATTATAACTTTTGGATAGATGTTCCTTGCTTCCGATAAACCTGATCACAACATTGTTTTTCGTCAATTCTTCGATTTCATTGACCAGAGAATCCATGATCAACTTCAAAAGGTAATTCACTTCCGTTTTGGAACGACGCCAGTTTTCCGTTGAAAAAGCATAAATAGTTAAATATTCCAGACTGATCTCAACACTGATCTCAACAATATCACGCACGGATTTCACGCCTTCTTTGTGACCGTTTGACCTTTTGGTTTTATGCAATTTTGCCCAACGACCATTGCCGTCCATGATAATGGCGATGTGTTTTGGGAGTTTGGTTTTGTCGATTTTTTGGATCAAGGATTTGGTTGAACTGGTTGAATTCGTTGAACTGGTTGAATCAGGGGAATTAGTTGAATTGGGAAGAATTGAAATCATCTTGAAATTTCTCCTATTTTGATTTATAATCAATCATTGATTTTTTTATAAAGTTTATATAAGAATTAAGTCTTTGTGGAAAATTATTAACAAATTCTTCAATTTTTTTACGATCTTCATTTATAATCAAATTTCGATGATAACTTTTTCTTAAATGGTCCTTTGATTCTTCGAATGAACCACGAGCATAATAACAAAAATTCAGATTTTCTTTATAATGAAATCTTCCATAGCCTTCGGAAATATTTGCAGAAATGGAGTCTGCTGATTTTACAAGTTGAACACCAAGAGTCTTTTTGTTAAAATAATCCCATTTAACACAAACATCCCAAATTAAATTTGAAAAATTCAAAGCATCTATATAGATTTCTAAACTTTTTATATCTTTCATAATTCTTTCTCTTTTTTTTCTTCCTTTTTCCCCAATTCAACTAATTCAACGAGTTCAACTAATTAACTTTAAACTTCAAAAACGCATTCATAAATCCATCCAATTCCCCATCCATTACAGCAGAAACATTCCCAGTCTCAAAATTTGTGCGATGATCCTTCACCATCTGGTAAGGATGGAAAACATAGGAACGAATCTGGTTTCCCCAACCGATATCTGTTTTTGTATTCTCCAGTTTTTGTCGCTCTTTTTCCCGCTCTTCCTCGATCTTTTGATATAATTTCGATCTCAAAATAATCATGGCAACTTCTTTATTTCGCAGTTGGGAACGCTCATTCTGACATTGTACAACGATATTTGTAGGAAGGTGTGTTATCCGAACAGCAGAATCTGTTGTATTTACACTTTGTCCACCTTTTCCGCTGGATTTATAAGTATCTATTTTCAGGTCATTGGGATTGATCTCGACTTCTATATCATCTTCAATTATGGGATAGACGAAGACGGAAGCAAAAGATGTCTGCCGTTTTCCTTGAGCATTAAAGGGTGAAATCCTGACCAGACGATGAATCCCGATTTCTGACTTCAAATAACCAAAAACATAATCTCCAAGAATTTCCATAGTTACGCTTTTCAATCCGGCTTCATCTCCCGGAATATAATCCACGATCTCGATCTTGTAGTTAGAATTTTCTGCCCATCGTTTATACATCCGCAATAGCATTTCCGCCCAGTCTTGCGATTCGGTTCCTCCTGCTCCCGGATGAATAGTTAAAATTGCACTGTTTTGATCAGTTTTTCCATTCAATAAAAATTGGATTTCTGCTTTTTCGATAATTGGTAAATATTCACTTAATTGTTCTGCTGCTTCTTTTAGTAAAGATTCGCTGAATTCCTCTTCGAGAAGCAATCTATATGTTTCCAATTCGTCGGAAATTTCTTTTATTTTTTTTTCTTTCTCTAATTGCTGTTTTAAGGAATTAATCTCTTTTGTGACCTTTTGGGCATTTTTCTGATCATTCCAGAAATTCGGCTTGTTCATCTCCTTTTCTAAAATAGAGATTTTTTCTTTGACTCTTACTTGGTCAAAGATACCTCCTGATCTCAAAGATTTTATCTTCTATTTCTTCTGATTTTTTTATGAAATCTATTAGTTCCATTTATGTTCCTTTACCCGCGAAATACGTGAAAATCGCGAAATGTATCACAATCAATCCGTCAAAAGCCGGACACAGTCCTGATTGTGCCTTGTAACTCATTGCTCTGCATTGAGATATTTCTAATCATAATAAAAAATGATTAAGGTTCGATTCCTAAAATGAGTAATGGAACAGGAGGATTATTCCTACCTTGTCTCATTACATTATAAACTTCACCTTCAAAATATGCAATTCCTGAAGACATATTTTTTTGCATTTTCTTTGTAGGTAATATTTCAATTCCCAAATTGATTATCCCACCGGAATAAAACAACATATGCTTTACAAACAAATCATAAGCAACAAAAGAATATTTACCAAATTGAACCTCAACTGCAATCTTATCTTTAACAAAGTCAGTTTGATTATATGAAAAAATCGGATTCTTTTCACCATTTTTTATCAGAAATTCTTTTTGTTCTTTTGAATTCATTAAAAGACTTTTGTCCATTAACTCACGATTTAGCGTGATGTAATAATTATATCTGCTTTCAAACCACTTTTTTGAAGAAAACATTTCATTAAATATAATGTTCAAATCTTTTGGACTGTATAACCTTTTTCCTTTCATTGTATGTTCTTTGCTGATCTTAGTTTTCAATTTTTCAGCATCGATGTTTTTGATAATTTCTTTTATTTCAGAATACAGTTTTTTATGATGAACAATTAAATATTCTTCACCATTTAAATGCGAATATTTCTGGGCAATTTTCATTAGTTCACTCCAATCCATTCTTTTGGTATTTGAGCAATTTTATCTCTATTTGTCGGTTTATAGATTTGTTTTGTTATGGGTCTGATCTTTAAAGTTCCTTCTTTCAATTTCATGATCTTCTTTTCTGCAATTTTGACATATTTTTCTTCCTTTTCGATTCCAACAACATTTCTATTATTTTTCAGAGCAGCGATCATTGTCGAACCGACTCCTGCATAAGGATCCAAAATCCAACTATTTTGATTTGTCAGGGCTAAAACACACCTTTCCACAAGTTCGATTGGATACTGGCAAGGATGAATTGTTTTTTCAGGATGATTGCATTTCACATTCGGAATTTCCCAGAATTCTTTTTCCCAATCTTGAAGAACGATTTCCCAGGTATCAGATGGATTTTTACCTTTTGGATTTCCGGATAATTGTCCTTTTTTAGGTCCCTTGAAATGTCTTTTCCCAGGATATTTTGAAGGAATTCGGACATCATCGAGATTAAAAATATATTTATCCGATTTGGAAAACCACAATATTGTCTCGTATCTTCCGGAAAACCTTTTAGATGCGTGTAATCCATGACCAAAATGCCAGACTATCCGATTTCTTAATTTCAATCCAAATTCTTTAAAAATCTGATAATAGAAAATATCTAAAGGAAACACTTCACCTTTATCTACATAATTTCCAACCTGCCAACAAATATTTCCAATATTGGAAGTTACTCTTACTAATTCTTTGATGACATTTTTCTGCTGTTCCAAATACTTTTCAATCGATTGTTTAACTTCATATTCTTTTCCGACATTGTAAGGTGGTGATGTTACGATCAGATCAAACTTACCTGAATCTATATTCTGTAAGTTCTTTAAAGTATCACCCAAAATTATTTTATATTTGGATTTTATTTTATTCTCGTTGAATAATAAATGTAGTTGATTATCTTCCATTTTATAATTCTTTTATTCCTTAATTCTTTCATTTCATATCTTCCAACCGTTGAAAAGGATAAGTGAAAGAATTTCTCCGATAGAATCCGTTTTCAAGGTTTCATTCCTTCATTATGAATTTTCAATCTCTTTAATAATAAATTCTTCAAGTGTTTTTAAAAACTTTTTCATCTTATCAAAATCTTTTTTTACTTCATCTTCGCTAAATTTGACAAAATCATCATAATCACTTTC
>DRTC01000466.1 GCA_011372345.1 Candidatus Cloacimonadota bacterium | reverse complement strand
CTTGGATCGATTATTGTAATTTCTAATAAATCTTCAAATTCCTTGTAAGCTTTATCATAATCACCATCATCAATTACTTTAATAATGCTTTGAATTTTAGATTCAAATAAGATTTTAACTAATCTTTGGGACATATATTGAGTAATTTTTGCTGGTGTATAATAAATGCCGGAATCTTTCTTGATCTCTGCAATAAAGGTCTCATAAGCTTTTCCAAAAACATCTTCATCGATCAACCTGTAATTATAATGAACCATTCCTTTTCCAAAAGTATATTCCCATTGACCGAAACCGAGAATAGTCTCAAATTCTGATTTGAATCTTAATAAGTTTACTTCATCTCTTTCTATGTAATCCCAGATTTTTGTCGAGAAAAGTTCGGTATCATAATATTCCCAGAACCAACTTTCAACTTCTTCAAAAAAGTTTCTGAAAAATCTTTTTACTCCTTTAACCTGCCACCTTTCTAATCTGTCGAAATAAGTATTTTCGAGGAATTTATACGGAATCAAACCATAATCTTCGAGAGTTTTAATAAATATTATTTTGTTCAGAAATAAAACGATCAGTTCATCTTTTGAAAATTTAGCATTTTTGATAAAATTTACAGATAAAAGCTGATTATACCATTTCTTCAAATCTTTAAAAAATTCTACTTCCAGTTCAGGTTTTGGTTGATCATCTTCTAATCTTCTTACCGATTCCCAAAAATTGTCATATTCTAAATATCTTTTCAGTAATTCCGTAAATTTTATTTCGATAAATGGTTTATATTCAACTAAACTTTCCTGATTAAATATAAACGAATTATCTAAATTCGTTAAAATCACATAATTGTTATTTTGGAGATATTTTTTTATTTGCTCTTCGTGTTCTTCAAACATAAACTTCTTTTTTCTTACTTCTTCATCTTTTTTGTAATAGTTTGGTTTGAGTTCAATAAAAACAGGATTTTTAATACTTTCCTGTAGAGCTAAATCAACTATTCCTTTTTTTAAAGCAACTTCGGAGAAATAATCAAGGTTAAGTATTCTATTTACAATTTCTATCATCAATCCTGCTAATGCAGATTCAGGTTTTGATCCATAAAGAAGACTATTTAGATAATGCTTTATTGGTTTAAATTTCCATTTATCTTCTTTATCCTTTATTTCAACAATATTCAGTCTTTCAAACGAGTTAAGCACTTCTAATTCTTTTATATATCTTATTTTGTTTTCAATATCATTATTCATTTGAATTCCTTTTTGAAATTTTTATCTTATTCCTTAAAAAAGTTATCACAATTTGTGATAACCTATTTTTCTGCACTTTTCATCACTTGTTCCCGTTCTGGTTTCGGAACAAGTTCCGAACTACTATTCCCCATACTTTTTAATATAAAGCAGCGCACAATCCTTCGCCATTTTCCTGATGCGTCCGATATAAGTGGCTCTTTCCGTAACGCTGATAACTCCACGCGCATCGAGCAGATTAAAAGTATGCGAACATTTCAAAACCATATCATAAGCAGGATAGACCAGTTTTTCAGAGATCAGTTCGTTAACCTGTTGCTCATATTCTTTGAATGATGAAAAAAGCATTTTCGTGTCCGCAGTTTTAAAATTATATTGGGAAAATTCCTTTTCTTTATCAAAATAGATTTCACCATATCTCATTGTCTCATTCCACTTCAGATCCTTGAAATCATCGACATTCTGGATATACATTGCCAGTCGCTCCAAACCGTAAGTCAGTTCCACGCTGATGGGAAAAACTTCGATCCCGCCGACCATCTGGAAATAAGTGAATTGTGAGATCTCCATTCCGTCGAGCCAGACTTCCCAACCGAGTCCGTTCGCTCCGAGAGTTGGTGATTCCCAATCATCTTCCACGAAACGGATATCGTGTTTTTCGATCTCGATCCCGATCGCCTGCAGACTTTT
>DRTC01000465.1 GCA_011372345.1 Candidatus Cloacimonadota bacterium | reverse complement strand
TCCGAATTCAAACAATCTCTAAACACCGGAAAGATTAGAGCTGCAGAAAAAAAAGATGGAAATTGGATCGTCAATGAATGGGTAAAGAAAGGAATCCTCCTCGGCTTCAGGATGGGAGAGATAATCAAAATGCCGATCAGCAAAATGTCATATTTTCTGGATAAAGAAACTTATCCGACAAGGGAATTCCAACTTTCCGAAAATATCAGGATAGTTCCTGGAGGTTCGTCTGTTCGCGATGGAGCTTTTATCGGGAAAAATGTGGTGATGATGCCGCCCATGTATGTTAATGTCGGAGCTTATATTGATGAAGGAACAATGATCGATTCACATTCTTTGGTAGGTAGTTGTGCTCAAATCGGGAAAAGAGTTCATCTTTCGGCAGCATCCCAACTGGGAGGAGTTCTCGAACCGATCGGAGCAAATCCTGTTATTATCGAGGATGATGTTTTTATTGGTGGAAATTGCGGGATCTATGAAGGAGTTATCATCAAAGAAAAAGCGATCATTGCTCCGGGAGTTATCATTACTGCCGGAACTCCGGTTTATGATGCTGTTCATAATTATTATCTGAAAAAAGAAAATGGAAAAGCTGCAATAATTCCGAAAAAAGCAGTTGTTGTCAGCGGAACTCGACCTTTAAAATCCAATCCTGAATTTTCCGTTTATTGTCCGATCATTATCAAGTATCGGGATGAGAAAAGTGACGCTTCCGTGACTCTGGAAGAAGCATTGAGATAGAATTAAACTTGCCATCCGTCAGCTGCCGGATAGCAAGTTTTCTAAATTGAGGAAAAATTATTTTATACTGAAGTAAGTTAGAAAACTTTGATCAAGTCAGCAAAAGCGAGCCTAATTCAAATTTCAAAGTCTTCCCTCTCTTTTCAAGAGAGGGATCGTGGGTGAGTTGAAAAAGGGGAAAACTATGAATTCATATTCAGCAGATAGAGTTTATGATATAGACATTTCCGAGATCAGGAAAATATTTGATAAAACTCCCAAAGACTCAATAAATCTCGGTTTGGGAGAAATCCAGTTTCCAACTCCGAAAATTTTTACGGAATATGCCCGTGAAATTCTTTTAGATGGAAATATCAGTTACACACCCAATGCAGGTTTAAAAGTATTACGAGAATCGATTGCGAATTATTACGAAAATAAAATCGATTATGAAAATGTATGTGTAACAGTCGGAGCGGAAGAAGCAGTTTTCGCTTCAATTTTCTGTTACATAAACCCGGGAGATGAAGTTCTGCTGGCGAATCCGACTTTTGTTGCCTATAAAACTATTTTGAAAATGACAGGTGGAAAAGCGAGATATTTCCATCTCGATCCAAAAAAAAAATTCTGTTTGGATAAACATTCGTTCCTGAAACAAATAACAGATAAAACAAAAATGGTGATTTTAACTAATCCCTCAAATCCTTTGGGAATCACTTTTACTCCTGAAGAAGTTAACTTTATTGTTAGTATTTGTTCCGAAAAGAATATTCTGCTTGTCGTCGATGAGATCTATCGAGAATTATATATTCGGGAAAAACCTGCAACCATGCTCGATCTTCATAAAAATTCTTTGATCATTTCCGGTGTTTCCAAAGCATATTGTATGACCGGTTGGAGACTTGGCTGGATTGTTTCTCAAAACAGAAAACTTATTAAAACGATAGTTTCGGCTCATCAATATATCTGCACTTGTGCTCCTTTTATCTCGCAGAAAGCAGCATTAAAAGCCCTTACAACCGATGGAGAAAATGTCAAAGAAGTTTTGAGAATGAAATTATTAGATAACAGGAATTATATGATAAACTTCTTAAAGGAAAATCTTCCCCAAAGCAAAATCCTAATCAACTCCTCTTCCCCATACCTTTTTGTTAATTTCGGAAAAGATGATAAAAAGCTTTGTAAGAAATTAGCAGAAAACGGAGTGATCGTTATTCCGGGAAGTGTTTTTGGCAGCAATGGAAATGGATGGATCAGAATAAGTTATGGTTTGGAAATCGAATATTTAAAAATAGCTTTGGAGAGAATATTCGGCGTTTTGAGATAAACTATTAATGATATTTGGATTTTTTCCTCAAGATATTACTTCCTGATAGAATTTTTATATTTGACTTAAATTTCCAAAATTCAAAAACTGTCCAAATTTTTTTTATAAATTAAGGATATTCGAGGATGATAAAATTCGACTCGATTAAAAGTTCCGGGAGTAATGAGAAAATATGAAAAAAACATTTTTTCTGATTTTTATTCTAATGTTCAACTTCTTGATTACTGAGAAGAATATTGAGGAATTGGAATCTGCACTGACAACCGCAACCGGTTCTGACAGAATTGAAATCTTTAATGAACTTTCATTATTATACAAGCAAATCGATCCTCAAAAAAGTCTTGAATATGCTCAATCTGCCTTGAAATCGGCTTCTGAACAAAATGACCAAAAACAAAAAGCTCAAGCTCTGAACAATATTGGAACAGCTTTTATTACCTTACATAATGTTGATTCTGCTCTTAATAATTTTCAGAAAGCACTGAATATCAGTCTTGAACTCGATGATAAAAAAAATGCAGCTACAACTCTAAATAATATAGGTATCATCTATCTGAAACATCTTCATAAATACCAGAAAGCTCTCGACAGTTTTAATCAATCATTGCAATTGAGAGAAGAAGTCGGCAACAATATTGAAATCGCCAATTCCTTGATGAACATTGGAGTCGCTTATAAATACTTGAACAAATATGAAAATGCTCTCCAATATCATCTCCGGGCTTTAAAGTTGAAAGAAGAAAACGGAGATAATGATGAAAGTCTGGCAATGTCCCTGAATTATGTTGGAATATCCTATTACGATTTGAGTAAATATGATAAAGCTATCGAATATTTGATCAGATCTCTGAATTTGATCGAAAAAACAGATAATGAGATACTCGCTGCTCAAACTATGAACAACATTGGTTTGCTCTACAAGAAATTAAATAAATTTGAAAAAGCTTTAGAATTTTATGAAAGCTCTTTGGAGATCAAGAATAGACTTGATGATCAAGAAGGAATAGCTAACTCTCTTAATAATATAGGTATTATCCACCGGAACCTAAAAAATTACTACAAGGCTCTCGATTATTACCAGCAAGCTCTGGAAATTATCACAGAACTTGGAAATAAACAGAATCTGGCAAATGCCTTAAATAATATAGCAGTTATTTATCTTCAACTTGATGGTTATGGTAAAGCTTTGGAATATTATCGCAGATCATTGGAAATCAGTAAAGAGATCAATAACTCTTATGGAATTGCGAATACTTTGCACAATATAAGTGAAATCTATATTTTACAGAAAGATTACGACAACGCAATTATTAAACTTGAAGAAGGATTAAAAATTTCAAATGATATCTCTGCTTATGATCTTATGAAAGACTATTATAATACTTTTTCAATCTTATATAACAAAAAAAAGGATTTTCAAAAAGCTCTGAAATATAAACAACTTCATGCTGAAATGACCGAGAAAATATTTTCCGAAGAAAGTAGTAAAAAAATAGCAGAAGTACAGGAAATCTATAATTTAAAGGAAAAAGAAGAAAAAATAGATCTCTTAAAAAAAGATAAAGAAATTCTTCAAGATAAAGCTCTTAACCTGGAAACCGAAAAGAAAATACTGGAAGAATCTACTGCTCTAAAGGATGCTGAAATTATAAACCTGACCAAAGAACAGGAACTCTGGGAATTGAAGATTACTCGACAAAGAGATATTATAAGGATGACTATTGCTTTTGCCTTATTCATTATTCTGATAGCATTTTTGTTATACAATCGTTATCTGCTGAAAAAGAAGATTATCAAACAATTAGCCCAGTTAAATGACAATATGAAAGAGAAGAATGTTGAACTTCTGCAAGCAAAAGAACGATTAACTCAACTGGCACGAATGGATCCGCTGACAAACCTTTCCAATCGTCGGGATATGAACGAAAAACTCAACTATGAACAGAAAAGATTTGAAAGAAATAAAGAATCATTTGTCCTGGTTATGGGTGACATCGATGATTTTAAATCTATCAACGACACCTATGGACATGAAGCGGGTGACCTTGTTTTAAAAACCGTTTCCAATTTGATGAAAAAAACTCTCCGCAAGCAGGATATTGTTTCCCGTTGGGGAGGAGAAGAATTTCTCTTATATTTACCTGATACGGACTTGAATGGTGGAAAAATAGCTTCCAACAAAGTCAGGAAACAAATTGCCAAAACAAAAATCGAATATAAAGGCAAGACCATTCCCGTAACAATAACATTCGGTGTTTGTGAATATAATAATAATATGCTGGATATTAACGAATGTATATCCAAAGCTGATGCTGCTCTATATGAAGGTAAAAAGAAAGGTAAAAATCGGGTAATGTTAGCGAGTTAATAAAAAGGTCACCTCTTGCGAAATGACCTTTTATTTCATACTTTTTCTTATTTGATCTTCTCAATAAACTTTTGAAATCTTTCCAGGCGGTTAAAATCAGTTTTAACACCTTTTGTTTCGTAATAATAACTCATTCCATCACTTGATTCACTAG
>DRTC01000464.1 GCA_011372345.1 Candidatus Cloacimonadota bacterium | reverse complement strand
GCAAGTCAGTAGCAAAAAAAGAAAAAGACAGGATAACAGGATTTACAGGATAAATTCTTAACTTTGCGTCTTTGCGGTTAAAATGTTCGTTTTGTTAGTTTTGTTAGTTGCTAAAAAAGGAGTCTTAAAATGAGTAATGAAATCAGGGTCAGGTTCGCACCGAGTCCGACCGGATATTTGCATGTCGGAGGTTTGCGAACTGCGTTATATAATTATCTTTATGCAAGAAAAGCAGGTGGGAAATTCATTCTTCGCATCGAAGATACGGATAGATCGAGATATGTCGAAGGAGCAGTTGAAAATCTTACTAGTACTTTAAAAGCTGTTGGTTTGGATTATGATGAAGGACCCGAAAAAGATGGAAATTTCGGACCTTATTTTCAATCCCAAAGAACGAAAATTTATCGAAAATATGCTGAAGAACTGATCCATAAAGGTACTGCTTATTATTGTTTCTGTACTCCCGAAGATTTGGAAAAGATGAAAAATGAACAGATAGAAAAAGGACTTGATCCGCGATATGACGGAAGATGCAGCAGGATATCGAAAGTAGAAATTCAAAAAAAGCTGGAAAATAAAGAACCGTATGTCATTCGTTTGAAAACTCCGAAGGAAGGAGAAATTTCATTCTATGATGTTGTTAGAGAGAAAGTTACATTCAGTTGGGAAACTGTCGATGACCAGATTTTGATCAAATCGGACGGATATCCGACTTATCATCTCGCAAATGTTGTGGACGATCATTTAATGGGAATTTCGCATGTTATTCGCGGTGAAGAATGGTTGTCGAGTCTTCCCAAACATCTTTTTATGTATGAACAGTTCGGTTGGAAAGTTCCCAAAATGGCTCATCTACCTTTGCTCTTGAATCCGGATAGATCGAAATTGAGCAAAAGGCAGGGAGATGTGGCAGTCGAGGATTTTCTGGAAAAAGGTTTTCTTGCAGAAGCTCTTTTAAATTTCATTGCTCTTTTAGGATGGCATCCCAAAGGAGATCGAGAATTTTTTACTCTGAAAGAACTGGAAAAGGAATTTTCTTTGAAAAGGATAACCAAAGCAGGAGCAGTTTTCGATATTGAAAAATTGAAATGGATGAATGGTCATTATTTACGAACTCTCGATTTGAATTATATTTCTGAAAAAGCAGAACCTTTTTTTGAGAAAGCAGGTTTCGATATTTCGGATAAAATAAAATTCAGAAAGGTTGTGGATTCTGCAAGAATGAGGATTCCTACTCTTTCCGAAATAATTGCAGAATCTAAAAAATATTATTTTGTTCCTGAACTGAATAAAGAACAAAAAGAAATCGTGCAACAAGAAAATTCGCAGAAAATTTTCCAATATTGGATAAAAAAAATGCAGGAAATAGGAGAAATTTCCAAACAGGAAATTAATGATTTGACAAAAAATTCGATGCAGCGTTTGCAGATTAAAGGAAAGGATTTTTATATTCCAATCCGACTGGCTTTGATCGGAGAAGAACACGGTCCGAATTTTCCAACTATTATCGGGATTCTGGGGAAAGAAGAGACTTTAGCAAGATT
>DRTC01000463.1 GCA_011372345.1 Candidatus Cloacimonadota bacterium | reverse complement strand
CTTTTAATCCAGAATCCTGAACCTCCGAACCTCCGAACCTATTCCCCCAGATCAGTAAATTCTTCTTCCATAAAAACCATCACAGGAATTTTATCTTCCACATCTCTACCCGGTAAATAATCAAATGGTTGACGAGTTTCTTCTCCCGTTTTCATAAAGATCGTTGAAACCGGGATATTGACCGGGCAAACATCGGAACACATTCCGCAGCCAACACAGGAAAAACTCATGTGTGTTAAGCGTCCTATCTGGAAAAATATTGTATCCGGCGGAAGTCTTAATCCGCCTTTTTTATGGAGTTGATTTTCATAATCGATCTTTCTATAATCATAAGTCGGAGATTCAAAATCACAAAGAATGCAATAGCAGATCGGACAAACACGCATACAGCCGTGACATCCGAGACATTTCCCGAAAACATCTACCATCCCGTCTAAACCTTTATTTTTTATCCCGATTTCATTAAAAAGTATTTCCTTTTTAGATTTTCTCTGCTCCAGAAGAGATGATATTTCTGATGATTCCAATTCTCCTTCTGAAATATTACCTTTGAAGCCAACTACAAATTTTTCTGCTTTATCTGTATGTAGAAAGATCTTGCATTCTTTATCCTGTTCTTTTTCTCCAATTAGAGAAAAGGTCATATCCGCATTAAATGGTGTGAAAAATTCACACGCTTTACAACTCGGTCTGATATTGGCATAAATTTCTGAATTTTTAACGGATTTCCAATAATTAGAAATCGATTTATCAAAGTCTTGTTCTTCAGGTGATTTAATAGGAAGAACACCTCCACAACTTGAAGAAATGATCAGGAAATTTTCCAAACTTCCCTGCTCTCTTTTCACGAGTTCTATGAATGATCTTATTTCACAAGGTCTCAGTATAGCAGCGATCGGTTTAATTGTTGGTTTTTTCAAAGTAAAAAAAGAAAGAACTTTCCCGGCATTGGCAGGCATTAACGGATAAAAAGGAACTGCTTTATCCAGCCCGGAAATATCTGTGATCAACGCATAATCCACAGAACTGTTTTGTTTTGCCTTTCTTAAAGTGAATACACCATTTATTTTTTTATTTTCAAAAAGGAATTTGAGAAGATCGATGATGACCTTTTCCGAACTTTCATTTATCTTTAATATTTTATCCATTTTTTACTCCTGACCAAAAGAGTCATTAACCAGTTTTTTTATTTCCTGAAGTTCCTCAGTTTGATATGTTTTCAAAGGTAAAGGCTCTCCTCTATTTCTTCCGGGTTGATATTCGAATGCTTTCTGGGTTTTATCACCGACATAACTAAATATCTGTGCTACCGGAATGGAAACCGGACAAGCATCTTCACACATTCCGCAGGAAACACAGGAAAGATTCATATGAGTCATTCTGCCTGAATGAAACAAAATATTATCAGGAGGAAAACGCAGACCTCCTCTTTTTTCTGCACGCTGAAAATAATTATCGGAATTGAATTTGGAAACCTCAGAATCAAAATAGCACTGACGACAATAACAAATGGGACAAACACTCATACAATTATGACAGGAAATGCATTTGGAAAAAGTTTCGATCAAGTTATCCAAACCTTCTACTTGAGGTTTGATCTTTTGAAAGGTTTCTGCTTTTATTTTTTCTTTTTTTTGAGTAATCTCATCAATTTTTTTCTGCCAATCCGACAAACTTTCTCCAGACTTAATTTTTAGATCATTTAGAACATCTTCGCCTTTTTTGGAATTTGGAATGAGAAGAATCTGATCTTTATTCATTCCTGCTATGCCAAAATGTAGATCAGAACTCGTAAGACTAAAATCAGTACACATTTGACACACAGGTTTTATCGATTCGTTTGTCCAATTATCGTCAGCATAAAATGATGAAAAAGTTTTCTCTCCCTTTTCAGGATCTTGAATGTAATCCAGAATTGGTAAAGAACCGGGACAATCAAAACTGAAAAGATAGACCTTTTCCAAATCGACCTGTTCCAATTTAGCAAGTTCAATGGTCGCTCTAATTTCACAAGGTCTGAAAATAACTGCGACCTTCAGGCTTCCTTTTCCTTTCTTGGTAAATTTGGATAAAGCGGTCGCACCTTGAACCGTCATAATTGGAGCGATCGGATTTGCATCTTTGAGCAGTGAAATATCCTCGATCAGAATCCAACTATAAGAATCACCTGCAGGAACTTTTACCGGAATCAGTACGGCATCAAAATATTTTTTTTCTAATGTATCTTTGAAAAAATGGAGAATTGTATCTTTGATACTATCTTTTATAAATATTTTTGCTCCATTTTGGGGAATGAAAGTTTCATTTTCGGATGTATTCATCATCTACTTTTTCTCCTTAACTCACCCTAACCCTCTCTTAAAAAGAGAGGGAATAAGAAAGAAATAAAAAATTCATTTTTTATTTCTTTCTCCCCTTCTCTTTGCAAGAGAAGGGGTTAGGGGATGAGTTTTCATTTTTCTATCTTATCGCTTCCAAAACTTCCTGGAAAAGTTGAAGCGATGTAAAATGCCTGGAATGAGCAGCTCCGGACGGACAACTGGCAACACAATTTCCGCATCCCCGACAGATCGCTTCATTGACTATTGAGATATTTTTATCCTCATCAAAATAGATCGCACCATAAGAACACACGGAAAGGCAGGTCTGACAACCGGTACAGAAAACTTCCGAGATTTCCGATACTTTAACTTCCGGAACTAATTTTTCACCCGGAATAAGTTGAGTTAGAATTTTCCCACCGGCTGCTTGAGCATCGATCATAGAATCAGGAATATTTTTGGGATTTTGAGCAGAACCGACAATAAAAACACCATCAGTCGATGTAGCAACCGGATCCAGTTTCTGATGAGCTTCCTGGAAAAAACCGTTTTCATCTAATGAAATATCCAGTAGTTCTGCCATTTTATTTGAACCTTTTGCAGTTTCAACTGGTGGAGCAAGGATGATCATCTCAACAGGAATTTCCTCTTTTTGTCCATCGTGTTTTGTATATTCGATCAATTTTCCTTTAGCAGACTCATTTACGGAAATATCCTGATAACGAATAAAATCGATCCCTTTGTTTTTAGTATCAACAAAGTATTCCTGATCATCTTTGTTGGGTAAACATAAATCCTTGAAGAATTCCGTGATCTTGATGTCAGGCATTTTGTCTTTCAGGTAGCGAGCAATTTTGAACATATAATTGCAGCAAATTCGCGAACAATATCCTTTTTCTTCTCGACCAACACAGTGAATAAGAGCAGCAGTTTTCGGCGGTTTCCCGGATTTCAAAAGGATTTTACCAGTATTGGAATTCATTTCTTCAATTTCGAGAGAAGTGTAAATATCTTCAAATTTTCCATAACCAAAACCGGGAATTTTTCCAGCATCTGATAGATCAAAACCAGTGGCTACGACAACTGCTCCTACTTTAAATTCATTTTTCTGTTCAGCATCGTAAATGCTCTTTAGAGTGATCTCAAAATTACCAAAAAAACCGATTGCTTTTTCAACTTCTGTTTCCGTAAAAATATCTATATTCTCATTTTCCCGAACTGCCTGAATTTTCTGTTTGATAAGATCGAGATTTGTTTCCTGATATGGATGGATTTTTTCAAATTTGGTTACTTTTCCACCGAGTTCTCCAGTTCTTTCCACGAGATAAACTTTTCTTTTTTCGCTGGCAAGAGACAAACTCGTTTCCAGACCGGAAATTCCAGCTCCGATCACCAGTACATCCGGATTGCTATCCAACTCTTTTTCCAGAAGAGGATCTTGAAAAGAAATTCGGCTGATGCCTGCACGAATATATTGGATTGCTTTTTTCGTAGCCGCATCTTTATCCGGAATGATCCAGGCACATTGTTCCCTGATATTTATCAGCTTGTATAAATAAGGATTCAATTCTGCTCTTTTACAGACATTCATAAAGGTCGTATCGTGATCACGAGGGGAACAAGCTGCTATAACAAGATGTGAAAGTTCGTTCTTTTTGATCTCCTCGACCAGGAAATCCTGACCTTCCTGGGAGCAAAGAAGTTTATGTTTCTTCGCAATAATAGTTTTATCAGGCGATTCGTT
>DRTC01000462.1 GCA_011372345.1 Candidatus Cloacimonadota bacterium | reverse complement strand
CATAATTCTGGTCTTTTCCAACTTCTGCAAAAGCTATTGATTGAACCAGAATTGTCATTAAGCAAATGGCAAAAACTAAAATAGTTTTTTTCATACACCCTCCCTTTTTTTGAAAAATTTTTCCATAATCAAAACACGATATGCAATTTAATTTACGAAAACACTTTATTATTCCATAAATTATGGAACTTCCTTAAAGAACATAATAACGATGTTCTTCAACTCTATTATATGAAAATATTGTCAAGAAAAAATAATATATTGGAAATTCATAGCAGAATTTTTAATTATATTTATAGTTATTTATAGAAAAACATCTTAATCAATTCAGCCTTCATATTCTGATAATGAGTGCCTTTCCAGAAGATTTTTCCACATTTCCGACATACCTTAAAATTTGAATGATTTTGATAAATAAATTCCGGAATAAGATCGATAATTTTATTTTTTGAAATATCAAACAGCAATTTGTTGCAGATGATGCATCTGGTAAAAATATGCTCCTCGTTTAACCTGATATAATCTTTCATCTCCCGCAATTGCTCGAGATGGTTTTCCGATTTGATCAATATCCGGGAAAATTTTTGATTAGATTTTACTTTTTTTTGACTTCTTGTGACAAAGATTCTTCGTTCTTTTTTTGCTATTCGAATAATTGTAAAAAGGTTAACAGACTTATAAATTGCAGCATCATAACCTAACATTCTCAACAATTTAGCTAACTTTCCCAAATCTTCTGTTAGAGTAAATTTCGGTGTTAATTCAACTCTGTTTTTTTCCATAGAAAGGAATTCTAATTTTTTGAACTGTCTAAAATTAATAAATTAATCAAATTTTCCAACTCTAAAAAAAGTCTCAACTTCAGGAACAGCAGAAGATTTTGCTTCAGAAAGAGTTCCGGTAAATATAACTTTTCCATTATCCAGGAAGATCAACCTGTCTGCAATGCGATGAATACTTGCCAATTCATGAGTTACGATAATGATCGACATTTTTAGTTGATTTTTTAATTTCAGAATAAGATTGTCAAGGTTCGCACTGGTTAAAGGATCAAGTCCAGCAGAAGGTTCATCACAAATTAAAATTTCAGGATCCAAGGCAATTGCTCGAGCCAGAGCTGCTCTTTTTTTCATGCCGCCGGATAATTCCGATGGCAATGAATAAATTGCGTTACCCAGATTTACTAAACTTAACTTCACCCGGATTATCTTTTCTATGATTTCCGGTGGTAAATTTGTATGTTGTTCTAAAGGGATCGAGACATTATCAAAGACACTGATAGAATTTAATAAAGCTCCATTTTGAAATAACATTCCGATCTTTTCGAGAATTTTTTCAAATTCGGTTTCTTCCATTCCGGTTATTTCTTTATCAAAGATAGTAACAGAACCGGAAGAAGGATCGTGCAGTCGCAGGATATTTTTGATCAAAGTAGTTTTTCCGCAACCGCTTCCGCCCAAAATAACAGTAATTTCCTGCGGAAAAATATCTACATTAATATTTTCCAGGATGATCTTATTATCATATTTGGCAATAAGATCCTTTACTGATATAATCGGTTTTTTCATAATAAATTTTCTTTTATCTCAATTCAGAACTCTATAAATCCATGAAATAAAATTCCAAATTTAGTATAATTCGGCATAATACAGGCAATTATGGTACTCCTTGAACAAATTATGGACTACTAAAAATAAATTATGGAACATCATAAATTAATTACTGACTACCATAAATTAATTAATCCATCTCATTTTTCTCAATCAGGATGATTGAGTTACAAATTTCCTAAATATAAAAAGCTGAAAACAGCATCCAGAATAATAACGGCAAATATCGAGGCAACCACCGAAAGAGTCGTTGCTTTACCGACACCTTCGGCTCCGCCTTTAACATTAAAACCGTAATAACTTCCAATAATGACAATTACCCAGGAGAAGAAAACACTTTTGCTTAGACCAACGAGGACATCTTTTATAGTAAGAGCATCCAAAACTCTATTCAAAAAAGAGACAGCACTCAAATCAAGATAAGTCATCGCGATTATTAATCCCCCCAAAATACCAACAAGCATAGACATGGTTACTAATAAAGGCATGCAGATCGTGATCGCATGGAATTTTGGAACAACTACATAACGGATGGGATTGATCGCCATCATTTTGAGAGCATCGATCTCTTCCGTAACTTTCATGGTTGCAATTTCGGAAGCAATAGCAGAACCGCTCCTGCCGGCAACGATGATCGCTGTCATCATTGGTCCCATTTCCCTGACCATCGAGATAGCGATCAGATCGGCGATAAAGATATTTGCTCCGAATTGCCGCAGCTGGGCAGCAGATTGCAGGGCAAGGATCAAGCCGATAATGATCGAAAGCAAACTGATAATTCCGAGAGCATCAACTCCGATCAGGATACTTTGCTGGATCACTGAATGTTTCCTCTGACCTTTTTTATTGAAGATCCCGACGAACGACCAGTAAGCTATTTCGGATGTTAAGATCAAACCCTCGAGAAAAGAGTTTTTCCAATTATATAAAGCACCTCCGAGCTGAACAAAAATATTATCCGATTTTTCCTTTTCAGGTAATTTTTCTTCGGAAAGTGAGAAAGTTGAAATTGCCGCCTGAATATTTTCCGAGGCATTTATGATTTTCGGAGAATGATCTTTTAATTTTAAACTCAATTCATCGAGGAAGGCAACTCCGGCACTATCGATAGAAAGAACATTAGAAAGATCGATCAATTCAATATCAGTTGTTTCATATTGGGAAAACTCTCTCAATAAAGAAGGAACTGTGTTTTTATTAAGATCGTTCACCAAGAAAAGCGTCTTATTTTCTAATTTCATTTTCTTTTAACGAAGAATATAAGTTAAGCGAAGGAACAGACTTTGTTCCATCATAATATAATCATCTCCACCATCCTGTTCCTGGTTTTCAAATTTGAGTTTATAATCGAGAGAAATATATTTAAATAATTTCAGATTGAAGATATTTTCCCATTCCATCGAGATATTCTCTTCCTTCTCAATAGGAAAGAGCACATCAGCATTTGTAGTATATGTCAAATTAAAAGGTAATAAAAAGCTGCCGATGAGAGATAATTCCAAACCTTCTTTGTTAACAGATTCCTGTTCTCTATAGATAGCATGATCCTGATAATCAATTTCCAGTGAATCACCTTCTGAACAGACATAATAATCATTATTTATATCTTGTTGCATTCCGAAGCCGCTTCTCAAATTCAGATTGGCTTTGGAATAGTTCATGATCCTCCAATTTATTCCAACTCCTTCTTTTAATTTTAAAGGAAAAAAGGGAGATTTCAGTTTTATTTTATCCTGGTTTTCAGCAACTTCAATCACCTGATCATTAGTATTAACTTTTACATAATTCAAATTTGATTCATAGTTATTCTTATCAAAAAAATGACTATTCAAATCTGCTCTTGCATAAAGTCCGATATTCTTTAAAAAATAAAAAATAAAAGTATTTTTCAGATCAAAATCATCGGAAGAAAGCCGAAAATCCATATCCGGTTCTTTTGAAGTTCCCAATTCGATCAAATTTTTCAAAGTATAATGAAAAGGGTCTTTATCATAAACTAAACGACTGTCGAATTGTGTATTCAAGGTAATTGTTGTTTCCGGATTATCCTTGTCTGTCTCATTATTGCTGTTGATATTAACATTTCCGTGAACTGCACTCGAAAATTTCAATTTATCTGAGGAAGCTCCGATCTCACTTTCCTCAATCACCCCCGACCCGATCAGGTTGGTTGGATTTCCTTCCTCGTCGGTTGCTACCACGATTGTCAATTTCTGAACTTCTCCTTTTTCCACAAAAACAGTTGAAAAATCCCGGTAAGTATTAAATGATTCATTATTAAGCGTGATCTTATACATTCCTGGTCTGAGCAGCCAGATTTTTTGCTGTTCACCAACTTCTTCTTCCGCTGTTAATTCCGTCCCATAACTCTCACCTGTTTCCAAGTCAAAAAGCTCATATCGCATTTGAATGAAGTCCCGTCTTTCGTCGATTATATCGACTGTCAGACAACCCCAATCCGGCTCGATAATAGTCTTATATTGAGGAATAACTTTTATATTTTCTTTGGTCATCATCTGCCTTTCGCTTCCGGATCCATAACTGACTGAATAGATTCCATCTTTTAGAGCAACTGCAGTTCCCATTTTAGCGGTTTTAATTTCATTTCCGTTTTGATCATAAATAATAAAATAAGGCTCGTTATTTGATCTTGTTATTGCGGGTAATAAAAGCGAACCCAATCCGGAATGTCTTAATTCCAGATCAGGATAACTGACAAAGGATGAATCTCTTTCTTCTTTCTGAACGATCGTTTCTTTTTCTGAACCGAATTTAAGATAGTGAACCATATTCGAGATGAAATTGTCTGTTTCATTTAGAATTAAATCATTGATTTTCAGAACAAAAGTTTCTACATTATCATCAAATAATTTTTCTTCCTTATTTACAGAATGATGCACCAAATAAGTTTCTTCCCCACTTTTGCTTAAATAGAAATCCATATTCAAACGAGCGATCTGAACATCTTCATACAAGTAAAGTTCAATATTGTTTAAAACAGTCGAAATTTCATAATCAGGTTTTGTGTTCAAAAATTCTCTTTGTACCTGCCTGAAAATATTGTAATTGACGAGTCTTTTGTTGATCAGGTCGGGAATTATATTGGCTAATTTTACTCCCCAGATATCCTTTTCGGAATAGGTGATCTTCGGTCCGAAATGCCTGATCACGATCTGGCTGCGACTATAAGTTTTAGGAATTTTTGTATCAAGAACCAGAACCGACAGATCAAAAGGTTCGTCTTGCCTCAGCTCCTCTTTTTCCAGGTGGGGATAATATTCCAAAATATAATAATTGACCGGAATATATTTTCCTGCCGAACAACTGCTTAAAACAAGTATGAACAAGACAATAAAAATTATTGGGAAAAAAAGTTTTTTCATGATAAGTTCCTTTATTTTTTCTGGGGTCGTAATAAGATCGAAGGATTTTCGCTGATCTGTCTGGAAAATTCGTTCAGGTAATCCATAGTTTCTTTCAGCGTTTCCAAAGACTGCAGGAAATCCTGACGACTTTTCAGTAGGGTTAGATCAAAATGGAGAAGGGTATCATTTGCCTGATTGACAGCTTTATTAAGATTAACGATCAACTGCTGAATATCTGCTTCCGCGATTTGGCTGGAAAATTTCTCGGTGTTATTTAGGATATTGTTAAATCTTTCAGAATATAATATTTCATTTAATTTTTCAGCTGTTTTTTTTGTTTGTTCTGTCAGATGTACCAGATAAAAAGTTGTGGAATCGATATTGGTTAAAATACTGGCTGCCGGTTCTCGATTTTCCGTGACCATACTGTCGATATTTGCTAAAATATTTTCTAGTTTATGACGATTATTCTGGTTTGTTAATTCTGCTAAATTATGTAAGACATTCTCGAGTTTTTCCGTTATAATTTCTGCTTTCCCGGAAATGCTTTCAAAGGTAGAAGTTCCTGCTAATATTTCACTTCCCGGTTTCAGAAGTTTCGCTTCGTTCGATCCTCCGCTTAATTCTACCTGGAGAAGACCCGTAATTCCAACCGGGATCAATGATGCTTTGACATCTTCCTTGATAGGTGTTCCCGCTTTAACACTTACTTTCACGATTACATTGCGAATGTCTTCCTTGTCGATCAGGATATCATCAACGCGACCAATACTGATTCCATGATATTTCACTGCTCCACCGATCTGTAATCCGCTGATTGATATTTCCTTGTAAACGATGTGGTAACTGTCCCTTTTCTCCATTAACTTGTTTCCAGCGACCATGACAAAAAAGATGATCATTAAAGCAGAAATAAAGATAATAAATATGCCTAACCTGAACTTCTGAGTTTTACTTACCATTGACTTCTCCTATTCTTTTAGGGAAAAAAAATTTGTTTTTTTTAGTGTCAAGAAAAAGATGAATTTCTGTGATAAGAATAGAAAATTTGCCAAATCTTAAAGATTTGGTAAGTTTTAAAAAAGTAAAATTAAAAAGTTATCTCTACCCAGAGGCTTAAACTGAAGATCGATATGGTAGAATCTGCTTTTTTATCGTTTGTACGGTCATAACTACTTGTTAAACCGCCATTGATGTTTTTACTGAATTCGTAGGAAGCACCCGGACTCAAAGTAAGATGTACTTTATTGGTATTTGT
>DRTC01000461.1 GCA_011372345.1 Candidatus Cloacimonadota bacterium | reverse complement strand
AGCATTGATGATCGGAGAGGAATTGAATAACAGTCCTTTGACTTATGGTGGTGATTATAAAGATGAAATTTCTTTTGGAGGTACTTATAATGGTTACACTACCACAGGGATTGCTGATAATTTTACAGTTTCAACTCTTTATGACCGTGATTCGAACTGGAATAAATATGATGCTTTTGATCAATTCAATGATGCGGGAATAAATCTATTAAATCATCTTGGACATTCCAGCCCGACTTATAATATGAAAATGAATAATTCGGATCTGACAACCAATAATTTTACCAATGATGGAATAACCAGAGGATTTGTCATCGGCTACTCGCAAGGTTGCTACAACGGTTCTTTTGATAACTGGGATTTTAACGGTTATTATGGAGAAGATTGCTTTGCTGAAAAAATTACGACTCTGGAAACCGGGGAAGTTGCCTGTATTGCTAATGCTCGTTATGGCTGGTATCAACCAGGTGGAACTAACAGTTCATCCCAATATTATGACAGGCAATTTTATGATGCCATCTTTGGTCAGGATATTTTCGAGATCGGAGCAGTTAATCGTTATTCTCACGAACTCGATGTTTCTCTGATGGAGACAGATGAATATATGCGTTGGGTCGCTTATCAAACCAATCTTTTTGGAGATCCGTCAATGGATATCTGGACTGCTCAACCAACTGATTTTGAGAATGTCATTTACACAAGTGTGATAAATTTAGGAATTGAAAATGTGATCATCGAAGTTGGATTAGAAGGTGCGAGAGTTGGTATTACAAATGATGGAGAATTGATCGGAGCAGGAGTTACGGATGAAACCGGAATGATCGAGATCGTTTTCAATGAACTTCTTACTGAACCGACCGAACTTCAGCTTTCCATCACTGCTCATAACAAAAACAGGTTTGAAGGAACGATCGAAGTTATTGCCGGAACAGGTCCTTTCCTGGCAACCGATGAGATCCAAATCGATGATTCTGCAGGAAATGATAACGGTCTGATCGATCATGGTGAAACTATAGATTTCCTGGTTGGTCTGCACAATTATGGTTCCGAAGAAGCAACGAACATTACTGCATCCATCACCTCTGATAGTGAATTTGCAACAATTTTGAATGCAACCACAAATTATGAAAATATTCTTCCTGATTCTACTCGTTTTGGTTTGGAGTCATTTCAAATAGAAGTTTCTCAATTCTGTCCTGATGATGAAGATATCATTTTCCACCTTACCATTAGTTCTAACGAACTGGAATGGGAGTATGATTTTTCCTTAAATTCTTATGCTCCAATTTTATTATTGGATAATTATACAATCGAAGATGAAAATGAGAATGGCTGCCTGGAACCGGGAGAATCCGTTACTCTGAATATCTGCCTGATAAATAATGGAAATGGAGTTGCGGACAACATTTCCGGTCTTCTCTATGATGACGATGAATTTATCACGATCAATGATAATAATTCCCAAATTCCAACACTTGCTGGTGACAGTTTTTCCTATTTTGAAACTCCATTCACTTTTACAGTTTCTGATGAATGTCCTTTCATTCACAGTTTCCTGCTCAATCTTGTCCTGAATGAAGAACTTGGATATTACAATTTACTGCAGATCGATTTGAATGTCGGTTTCAATGATAATATCGAACTCGGAGATAATGGCTGGACTCATTACGAACAGAATGGTGGAATCGATCAATGGCATCAAACCGAATACAGGTCAAATTCCGAAACTCATTCCTGGAAAGTTGGAGGAACAGACGGAAATGAATATGATAACGATCTGCTTTGTGCTTTGGAAACACCGGAAATGGAAGTAAACGAAAATTCCTACCTGACTTTTTATCATTGGATGGAAGCAGAGATCAGTTCCTCGTATCCGGGATTTTGTTATGATGGTGGAATTGTCGAAATTTATTATAATGAAGAATGGCAGACGATTGAACCTGAAGGTGATTATCCGTATTTAACGAGAGGAGATAATAATCCGCCATTTCCTCTTGATACACCTGTTTATTCGGGAAATATAAATTGGGAAAGAGCATTTTTCAGTTTGGAAGGATTT
>DRTC01000460.1 GCA_011372345.1 Candidatus Cloacimonadota bacterium | reverse complement strand
TCCGCTTAAATTATCAATAACGCAAATGGCTTTAATATCTTTGATATACGGCGAACAGCGATTGCAAAGTCCCGCAGATTCACTGATGAGAATATCAAATCCTTCATTGATTCCCCATTGCGTGACTTCTTCCACATTACTCACGAAATAATGGTCGGGGCACAAAGCTCCGGAAAGTCCCTTTTTCACAGGTATTCCGGCTTTTTTATATAATTCGTCATCATCGGTATAAAGGCAGTCGAACTTGACTACACCAACTTTGAGTCCTCTATTTCGCAGAGATTCTATCGTCTTTAAGATCACTGCCGTTTTACCTGACGACGGAGGTCCTGAAATTGTTACCAGGTTCATTGTATTTTCCTTTTAATCCCCTCTTGAGAGGAGTGCGACTTCAGTCGCGGAATGTGTTACCTTGAAAGGATTTATAAGAATTTTCTTCCTGCTGAATTCTTTCAATGGTTCTCTCTAATTTATCCCAAACCGTTGAAAAGGCTGAGTGAAAGAATTCCTCTGTTAAAGCCGTTTTCAAGGTTCAACTATTTTATCGAATCCTCAAAAACCTTTTCGCAGTGCTTTATCAGCTTGCTGATATCGTTTGAATAAATGTAGTCCCAACCGAGCCACATAAATTTGTTTTCTTTCGGAATTCTGTTCTCCACTTCAGGATGAACAGAAGGGAAAAGACCGCCGTGAGCCAATATTTCACCAACTTCTTTGGAAGCAAAAAAATCAATTACAGGTTGTAATTTTTCTTTTTTATCTTTTTTGGAAAGCATAAATATCGGGCTGACAATAGCTCCGTCTGCGGGCCAAACCGCCTGCATTTTGCTTCCTTCTTTCACCATTTTCGTAAAGAAATACGGCATAATCGTCACGATGGGACGATTTGTTTTCTTCTTCTCGCTCTTCACCATTTGGCTCGGATGCAGAGATTCCAGCAAACTTCTGCCGAGTTTCTTCACACCTTCATCACCGTATTTTTTGTGGATGTTAAGAAGAATTCCGTTGAACAGATCAAAGTCCCCGACCGGTAATGAAACTCGCTTTTCAAATTCGGGTTTCATCAAATCTTCCCAACTTCGCGGAACCGGTATATCACCCAATTCAGTTGTGTTGATCAGGAATACGGCAGGAACCACGCTGATCAGTGCATAATGTCCTTTCGGATCTTTCAGATCGATTTCAGCAAACAAAGAATTGAATTCTTTTATTCTCGTCGTGTCTTCAAAAACTTCCGCTCGTTTGAATTTCCCGATCATTTCTTCATCGAAGAACATATCAAAACCTGCAGAGATGAAAAGGTCGGGAAGTTCATCTGCATTCTTGATTCCTTTGATGTTGTTTTCCACCCAATCCAATCCCATCGAAGCGGCTTTCAATTCGTGATTAATTTCCGTTTTATATTCAGCAGTAAATTCCTTGGTAAAATTATTGAATCGCTCCAAAAGAGGAATGCGAACCGGACAAGGCAGGAGTCCTACAACATTTAAAGTATTTTCCGAATCACTTTTTTTATTTGCTGCCAATGTTGCATCTGTGTTTTTATTTTCCTGCTCGATTGCTTCTATCAGCAAGTTTGAAAATATCTTAACATCCAGTTGCTTCAGCATCAATGCCATTTCCAGCGAAATCGATTTCGCAAATTGTTTCCTCTTTTCTTCATCTCCCATTTGGGAAAATCCGTTGGAAGTAAACACCGGAATCGTTTGCGGAAACTTTTCCACGATGTCGTAGAGCGTATCGTTTTCTTCAAAATATTTCATTTTTATTCTCTTTTATTGCTCACGGATTGAACGGATTAAACGGATTATAACACAAATATTCAAAATCCGTGTTTATCCGTGTAATCCGTGAGCCTAATTTCTTACACCATAACAGTCTTTGCTGTCGGTTTCGGTAATTTCATTACTAAAACACGCACTAATTCATCCGTTTCATTATAAATGCAATGCACGATATTTTTCGGACTTTCCACGATATCATCTTTCTTAACCTGAACTTTTTCTTCTCCAACCATTATAGAAGGAGTTCCTTCCAAAATATAAAAAGCAACATCTACCGGAGTTTTGTGTGGTTTAAGACTTTCTCCGGGTCTCATATACAAGTGCATGATCTGGGCAGGATCTTTATCATAGAGTTTAAAGGCATCGATCCCGTGCGGATTTTGTGTTACTTCCAAATTTTTGTAATTTCTAATTTCCATTTTTATCTCCTCTTTTTTAACTTCCGAATGTGCGAAGATCTTCGGAATGTTATCTTTCCAAAATCCCGAATGCTTTCGGGAGAAGTCCTGCGGACATTCAGATGTTTTTCGATTTATTACAAATAATCCGATAATTTCAAATTAGCAAAAGTGCTATAAATGTTTTGTGATAATCCACTTATAGAACTATCAAAAATACAAGAGTCATACATACAATCTAACTTCCCAAAAGGACAGGTTTTCATATTTACCTTTGACTCGACTGCTTCGTAAATATCCAGAAAACTGATTTCTTCAGGAGCAGTTATTAAGCTGTAACCACCGGCTGGACCGCGAGTAGATTTCACTAAACCACTTTTTTGTAAACGCTGAAACACTTTCGCCAGATGCGCTTCCGATGCTTTCAGTTCTGAAGCAAGTGCTTTAATTCTTACTTTTTCCGGAGCTGCTTTAGCTAATACAACCATCCCGTGTAATGCTAAAAAAGCACTTTCCGATAAATTAAGCAAACTACTCATTATTCACCTTTTTCTTTATTCTGGTATTCAAATACCAAAATAGTAGTTTTTCTGTCAACATCTTTTTTTGTTTTTTTTCTGAAACAATTCTATCTTCTTTTATTTTGGATAATTAGATGCAATTTTATTGAGGGTTTTCAGTGAACAAACAAATATGAGTCCACTCTAAAAAGGTCAAATTCAATAAAATTAGAAACCGTTAAAACGGTTAATACTTTTTCCTGTTTCATTAACCACCAACTTAAGTTGGTGGTTAATAAGAAGATAGAGGTC
>DRTC01000459.1 GCA_011372345.1 Candidatus Cloacimonadota bacterium | reverse complement strand
TGACAAACACCGACTTTTCACAACAAACCAGATATGGAAAAATCTCCTCTTGCTTGTCCCGGCGTAAGGAAGTGGAGACGGAAGAGGAGTACGGCTTCAGCCGGGAGGTGTGTTTATTCTTCATTGGAAATTCCTTGTTCGATATTGGATATTCTTTGGATTGTTCTCAACTCCACGCTCCGCTTTGAAGTCGAGTCCAATCAGTGTTCTATTCCAATCTTTTATCCCAAGCCTGTTCCAATTCTTCAATCTCCAAATCAACAACTTTATCGTTATTTTTAATTATTTCCATCACTTTATCAAAATTCACTTTTCCAATGAATTTACAATCCTCACCAAATATTTTCTCAAATAATTTTTTATTTCCAGGTTTGATACTCACCACAAACCGCGAATGAGATTCAGAAAAAAGTATCGCATTTAAACTCAAATCTCCAAAATCAGTTAAATCCAATTCTGCACCAAAATCAGTTCCAATCGCACTTTCGCAAACTGCAACCGCTAATCCTCCATCGGAAAGGTCATGACATGATTCGATTAGATTCTGCTCGTTAGCAATCATTACTTTTTTATACAATTTTTTTGCATTCTCTTTCCTGACTTTGGGAACATTCGCTCCGAGTTCATCATAAAATTTATAAAACTCCGAAGCACCGAGTTCGTTGTAAGTTTTTCCTAAAATGTAGATCAGATCACCAGCTGCCTTGAAGTTGCTGGTAACTGTTTTTCTAACATCATCGATTTTCGCAACCATCGAATAAAGAATCGTGGGTGGAACAGAAATCTTAATTTTCCCGGCTTTGAAATCGTTTTTCATACTGTCTTTGCCGGAAGTCATCGGGATATTGAAGAAAGTGCTCATCTCGAAAAGTGCTTTGTTCATCTGCACGAGTTTCGCCAGTTTCTGTTTGCCGTCAGGATTATTTTCCGCATCAAAGGCAGAATCGGGAACGCAGAAATTATCATTCACAGTCCAGAAACGATTTGAATTATCTTTGATATCAGGCAGTTTTCCGCCAATGGAAATGATTTGACGAATTGCTTCATCAAACGCTCCGGCACTCATTTCATAAGCATCGATATCTCCATATTTCGGACAGATTCCGTTAGAAATGGCAATTCCTTCATAACTATCAAAATTCAATCGCATCACAGCAGCATCCTGCGGAGTTTTCCCATCTTTTCCCATCAAAGATTTGATAATCGTTTTTCCTTTAACTTCATGGTCATATTGCCGAATAACATTTTCACGGGAACAGATGTTCAGGCTTCCCATCAGTTTTAATAAAATCTCGTTGTAATCGAGGTTTTCTGGAATTTCAGGTTTGGAAAGTTGCGGTTTTTTCCATTCTGCCTGCAGGTATTTTCCGGGAACTCCATTATGCAGGAAATCCATTCCCAACAAAGCAACTTTCTCGTTATTATAACGCACATCTATGAAACCGGTGGAAGTAAATTTCCCGATTTCAGTTAGTTCCACTTCCCGCTCTTTTGCCAGATTGAAAAGTTCCTGCTTGTTTTCCTTTTTCACGACAAAAGTCATGCGTTCCTGCGATTCGGATACAAAAATTTCCCATGGTTTCAGGTTGGAATATTTCAAAGGAACATTCTCGAGATTAACCAGAGCACCTCCGCTGATCTCGGCAAGTTCTCCTACAGAAGAAGATAAACCTCCAGCACCATTATCAGTCGAACATTTGATCAAACCTCTTTCTACTGCCGGCTGCATAAAATCAGAAACCAGTTTTTGGGTGATGGGACTTCCAATCTGAACAGCGGATTGCGGAGAGTGTTCATCGATTTCAGCAGATGAGAAGGTTGCACCATGAATTCCGTCTTTGCCGACTCTTCCTCCAGCCATGATGATCAAATCACCATCCTCGATCGGTTTTTCCCACGAATTTACTCCTGCAAATTTGAAAGGCATCACACCGCCGGTTCCGCAGTAAACCAGCGGTTTGCCGGAATATCTGTCATCAAAAATTATGGAACCATTCACAGTTGGAATTCCGGATTTATTCCCACCATCTTCTATACCGTGTCTAACTCCTTCGAATATCCTTTTGGGATGGAGTTGTCCAGGAAGAAGTTTTTTATCATAATTCGGAGGTCCGAAGCAGAGAACATTTGTATTGAAGAGCAATTTTCCACCGCCGATTCCAGTTCCTAACGGATCACGATTGTTTCCTAAAATTCCGGTTATTGCTCCGCCGTAAGGGTCGATAGCAGAAGGAGAATTGTGCGTTTCCACTTTCCAGACAAAAACTGATTCATCATTTATTTTCACAACTCCGGCATTATCGGTGAAAATCTTCAGAAGCCAGTTGTTGCCTGCTTTCTTCAATCTATCACGAATGATTTCAGTTGATTTTCTGATATAAGTTTTGAAAAGCGAATCGATAGTTTCTTCTTCTCCGGTTTCCAGATTTTTATAATGAATTGTAGCAGCAAATTCTTTATGTTTGCAGTGTTCGCTCCAAGTTTGCGCCAGCACTTCCAATTCGCAATCAGTTGGATTTTCCGAGAGACCATTTTTCCTGCGATTTCTAATAACTTTCTCGTCTGCAAAATATTTTTGAATTGCTTTCATCTCTTCTAAATTCAAAGAAAGTAATCTATCTTTCGAGATTTTTAGAAGTTCTTCATCACTCACATTCAAATCGATGATTTCAGTTTCGATATTCTCTTTAATCTTCACTTCAGGTAAATAATCAACCTTGCCTGTGAATTTTCCAAACTCGAAATGGTGAATAAGTTTATTTCCTAAAAGTTCTTCTGATAGTCGTTGTAAATCATTTTCAGGAAGCTCTTTCTCAATCAAATAAATATCTTCCGTGAAAATATGCTGGGTGTTCACATCCAAATCCAGACCTAAAATATCATTTAGAGTTTTTTGAGCGGAAACACCTTCATCATCAGTAACTCCAGGCAGTTTGGCGATGAGAATGAAGGACTTGAAAAAGTCATTTTGATAGAAGGAATTAAGGTAAACATCGTGGATTATTTCATCTTTCAAACCGAGATCTGCAAAACGGGAAAGTTCTTCCTGATTCAAATCATAAGTGATATTGAAAATCTTTCCGGTCTTGATTTTCCCGGTATAGAGGTTTAAGAAATTGACTGCGTTTCTCTCAACTTTTTCACCTAAAACATCTTTGATGTTATCTTTCAGAACCAGTTGTATTTGATTTTTCATATTTACCTTTTTAACAGCGAACAAAAACTAACAAAGATTTCACCGCAAAGACGCAAAGAACGCGAAGAAATCTCCTCATGCTTGTCTCGACGAAGTAAAACGAAGACGGAAGAGTAGTCCGGCTTTAGCCGGAAGGTATGTTCTTCGTTATTTATTTTTCACCTTTCTCGATTGTTCTCAACTCCACGCTTCGCTTTGAAGTCGAGTTCAATCTCATTCTATTCATATTTCAAAGTTGTTGGAATAAAACCTTTCGTTTGAATTTCGATAATTCCGGAATTTGTAATTTCTCCAGCAATCTTCGCTTCGATATTTAGAATTTCCAAAACTTTCTCAGTATTTTCAGGAGAGACAACCAACATCATCCCATTTCCCATATTCCAGGTTTTGTATGCTTCTGTTTCCGTTACTTTTCCGATTTTCTGGATTTCCTTAACCATTTCTGCCGGTTCAAAAAGGTCGTAGAAATTCGCTCCAAGTTTTTTATCTTTCAAGATGCGTCGAAAATTACCGGCAATTCCTCCACCTGTTATGTGAGAAATTCCTTTGATATTTACTTTTCTCGAATCTCCGAATCTTCCTAAAATTTTTAGAAGTTCAGAAGAATAAATCTGCGAAGGTTCCAACAAAATCTTCCCCCAATTTTCTACAAATGGAGATGTTTGGGAATAAACTTCCTTCCCATAATTATTTTCTAAAATGTACCTGACCAGGGAAAATCCATTCGAGCGAAATCCATTCTCTTTAAGAGCGATTATTTTATCTCCAACTTGAATTTCCGAACCATCGATGACTTTGTCTTTTTCCAATACTCCAATTGCCGTTGCATTCCAGATATTTCCGTTCACACTTTTTCCTAATTCGGCAATCTCACCACCGGGAATTATGACTTTCTGCTCGATACATGCTTTGGAAAGACCTTTCATCAGATCTTCGATAACAAAAGCATCCACTTTATTCGTATCGATCGTATTGGAAATGGAAATTGTTTCTGCTCCCAGGCAAATAGCATCATCAGCAACCATAGCTAATAGATCAAATCCGAGTGTATCGAATTTTCCAATTTTCTCTGCAATCTCAATTTTCGTTCCTACTCCGTCATCGCACTGCACCAGATAGAAATTTCCCATATCGATAAGTCCGGCATAAGAACCTTCAGCGATTACAGGTTCACCGATTTTTCCTTTTCGAGTTGAAAAAGTTGATTTTGCGTATTGATAAGCGATTTTGGAAGCATTATCTCCTGCTTCGATATCGACTCCGGCATTTTTGTAGTTCATTGTTTGACTCCCATTTATTAGCAACAAACAAAACTAACAAAACGAACAATAACAACAGAGCGCACGGAGTACACAGAGAAAATCTCTTCCTTAATGGATTCTCCTCTTGAGAGGAGTACGGCTTTAGCCGGGAGGTGTGTATCCTTCACCATTGAAAATTTCTTGTTGGATATTGGATATTCAATTCGTGGTTTCCTCATTCTGTTTCTCGTTCGTTTCTGTTCCCTGAAAAATATCATGCACTTTTCCCTCACGAATAGAAAGAGCAGAAACCAGTTCCAATTCTGCCTTTTCGTGAAATTCTTTGATATTCTGTACACCGCAAGTTGACATTGAAGATTTGATCTTTGCCAGAGTTTCTTCCAGATTATCCCTTAATCTTCCGGCATATTCGACCAGACCTTCAACACCTTCCACAAATTTTGCTTGATTATATCGTTTCATTTTCCAATCTCGAGCACGAGCAGAACCTTCTCCCCAATATGGTTTCATCACTCGATTATTGACCACTATCTTGTCTGTTGGAGATTCCTCCATTCTGGCGAAGTATCTTCCCATCATCACATAATCTGCTCCAAGAGCGATAGCAATTGTGATATCTTTGGTGCTGGTCACACCACCATCTGCGATGATCGGAATGTATTTCCCGGTTTCCTTAAAATATCTGTCGCGTTCCTCTGTCACCTCGATGATCGTTGTTGCCAGTCCTCTTCCGGTTCCTTTCTGTTCCTGCGTGATACAGATAGACCCACCGCCCATTCCGACTTTTACTGCTCCTGCTCCAGCTTCCACTAAGAATCTGAATCCTTCTTTAGTAATGATATTCCCACCGATAACAGGAATTTGCGGATATTTTTCTCTAATCCATTCAATCGTTTCTTTCTGGAAAATCGTGTGTCCGTCCGATGAATCGATGGCAATCACATCTACTTCTGCTTTGGATAATTCAGAGACTCTTTCTTTGTAATCGTGTGTATTTATGGAAGCAACTGCCAACAACCTTTTCTTCTCATCATGAACTTCCAGCGGATTGTTCATTTGGTCGTAGATATCTTTTCGGAACACGATTGAGAGCAACTTTCTTTTTTCATCCAAAATCGGCAGCACAGATTTATGACTCTCCAGCAAAATATTATTCGCTTCTTTCAGGTTCGAAATATTGACTCCCACTTCGATATGCTCTTTAGGAATCATCCTGTCTTTAACAAGGAAACTTGAATGGAGCGAAATCTCATAATCCCATTTGGAAATCAAACCCAGAAAAATGTTGTTTTCGTCCACTACCGGAAATGTCGAATATCCAGTCTGCTTGCGGATTTTATACATTTCAGAAATCTTCATCTCCGGTTTCATTGTCTGCGGTTTTACGAATCCTGCCTTATGATTTTTGATTTTCCTAATCATCTTTGCTTGCGAATCTATTGGCTGTGAACAGAAAATAAAAGCAGAACCACCAAGTTTTGCCAGTTCGATTCCCATTTCCGCTCCGGAAACAGATTGCATAGCAGCAGAAACAAGTGGAATGTTCAAATAATATTTCTTCTCATTTCCTTCCGAAAACACGAGTGGAGTTTTGAGAGAAATATTTTCAGTAGTGCAATTTATGGAAGTAGCACCCGGCAGCAATCGGAACTCCATCAATGTTCGGGACGGTTCATAATTTACCTTTTTAGCCATTAACACTCCTTAATTTAACAACGAACAAATCTAATAAAACGATCAATAACCACAGAGTACACATTGAAAATCTCCTCTTGAGAGGAGTACGGCTTTAACCGGGAAGTGTTTATCCTTCAACATTGGAAATTCCTTGTTCGATATTGGATGTTCACTCTTTGTTACTTTGAATTGTTCTCAACTCCATGCTTTACTTTGAAGTCGAGTCCAATTCAGGTTTCAAATCTTTATTTTCACTTCATCCACCAGATATTTCTTTTCACAATAACAGCACCTAATTTTCAAAGGATTTTTATTCGTAACTTTAAATTTCGTTTTGATTTGCTCGGAATTTGTGATACATTTTGGATTAGGACAACTGATCAATCCTTCGATCGATTTTGGAATTTCCGCTTTGGCTTTGCGGATAGTCTCGAAATCTTTGATGATCGTGAGAGTTGCTTCCGGTGCGATGAGAGCGATACTGTTGATTTCATCTTGAGAAAGTTCCCTGTTTTCGATTTTGATGATATCTTTTTTCTGAAGTTTCCTGCTATTCAGATTCACTCCTATTAAAACCTCATTCTCACCGTAAATATTGATTAAATCAGCAACCTGCATTCCTTTCCCGGCAGGGATGTGGTCGATAACTGTTCCGTTTTTGATGGCATCGACTTTCATCTGTTTCATTATACACCTCCCAAAAGAATAGAAATTATTGCCTGACGCATATAAACTCCGTTCTTTGCCTGCAGGAAATAATACGCATATTCCGTATCGTCTACATCTGTAGAAATCTCATCAACTCTCGGTAGTGGATGCATCACTTTTAAATTCTTTTTAACACCTTTCAACATCGATTTTTCCAAAATGTAAGAGCCTTTCACTTTCTCATAATCTTCAGGATCGGCAAAGCGCTCTTTCTGGATGCGGGTAACATACAGAATGTCCAGTTCATCGATCTTTTCATCGATTTCGGAAAGTTCCTCAAACTCGAGATTTGCTGCTTTCAAGTCGTCTTTGATGTATTCAGGCATCTTCAGGAAAGAGGGTGAAATGAATTTGAATTTCGGATTAAAATCGCTCATCGCCTGTACAAGCGAATGAACTGTTCTGCCAAATTTTAAATCTCCTGCCACTCCAATCGTCAGGTTTTCCAGAGTTCCCTGTGTTTTGATGATGGAATACAAATCCAACAATGCCTGCGTTGGATGCTGATTTGCTCCGTCTCCGGCATTTACTACCGGAACATTGACAACTTCCGAAGCATATCGAGCCGCACCTTCTATCGGACTTCTCATAATGATGATTTCCGCATATTGAGCAATAGTCTGCAGAGTATCAGCAAATGTTTCACCTTTTCTGACAGAACTGCTGCCCGTTCCCCGCATCGTGATCGTTTGTCCGCCGATTTTTTTCATTGCTGTTGCAAATGAGAAGTGAGTTCGTGTTGACGGTTCAAAGAAAAGAAGCGCAGCCAACTTCTTATCCATATTTGGATTTAATTCTCCTTTCTCTATTTTTTCAGCAATTTCCATAAAATACAAAATTTCTTCTTTGTTCAAATCGCGCATTGAGATTAAGTTTTTCATTTATTTTCTCCTTTTTATCTTATCCACGAATTACACGAATTTCACTAATAATTTAACAACTAACAGTACCAACAAAACGAACAAAAAATTCACCGCAAAAACGCAGAGAACGCAAAGGAATCTCCTCTTGCTTGTCCCGGCGTAAGGAAGTGGAGACGGAAGAGGAGTCCGGCTTTAGCTGATAGGTGTGTTTTATTCATCATTGGAAATTCCTTGTTCGATATTGGATATTTTATTGTTCTCAACTCCATGCTTCGCTATGAAGTCGAGTCCAATTAATTCTTTCATTCCTTAATTATTAATTCTTTCATTATAAATCTTCCACGCTCTTTCCCGGTAAATTTTCGCTTCTTTCTTTCTGTCTTCTGCTTTAATAATCCCGCGACCGACAATTATACAATCCGCTCCGCCTTGAATCGCATCTTCGACCGTGATGTATTGCTGTCCCATTGCATCGCTTCCTCTTTCCAACTTCACTCCGGGAGTCAGCAGCATCATTCCTGCAGGAAATTTCGATTTGAATCTTTTAATGTCTTCCACATCTTTTCCGTGTCCGATAAAACCGGAAACTACATTCGGATTTTTACGAGCGATCTCAAAGCATTTACGGGAATAAGTTTCATTGATCAAATTTCCTTTTGAACTCATCCGAGCCAGCACGAACGAACTTCTA
>DRTC01000458.1 GCA_011372345.1 Candidatus Cloacimonadota bacterium | reverse complement strand
TAACATCGCCCTGGAACTTCTTGCCGAACCACTTATTATTATCCTGGATGAACCCACTTCCGGTCTTTCATCAAAGGATTCTGAAAAAATTACAGACATTCTCAATGAACTCAAGGAGCAGGGAAAAATCATCATTGCAACGATCCATCAACCAAATCCCGATATTTTTCAGAAATTCGATAAAGTCCTTCTGATCGACCAAAAGGGTACAGAAGTATTCTTTGGAAGCACAGAAGAGGTGTTTGGCTATTTTAATGACGAGCTCGATCAGATAAGTTACGGTCTGGGAAACCTGCTGAGGAAAAAAGAGCTGAAAATGGCTGAATTTCTTTTTGACATCATGCAGTATCCTCTTCTCGATGCTGAAGGAAATCCAGTATATAAAAAATCCGATATTCTTGAGGGAGCACATGAAGAGCTCAGGAAATACCAGCCCAATCACTGGAAAGCAAAGTTTGAAAAATACCAGCTTTTTGAGCTGATGAAAAGAAAAAGGCAGGATAAATCGGAAGAAGAAAAGGAGCCCGTCAGTAAAAAAACAATCTTCCATAAACGAACTTCCATTCGTGAATATTTTTCTCAATTCTGCTTCCTATTTGCGCGCAATGTTTTGAATAAATTAAAAAACAAAACGAATCTTACTGTCACTTTTATTGCAGCTCCCTTTCTTGCGATACTCATATCTTTTGTTTTGCGATATTCTTCACCCGGTCAGAGCTACTCCTTTGCGGCAAATGTGAATATGAAAATTTTTATATTCATCTCGATCATCGTGTTCATCTTTCTTGGACTTTCAAATAGTCTCGATGAAATTATTTCTGAAAAACGCATACACATTCGCGAGAAAAAACTGCGTATCAAATCCAGTCTTTTCTTGATCGTGAAAAATCTAACTCTTGCAATTTTTGCATTATTACAAGCAGTACTTTACATTGCAATTTCCAGTGTAATTCTTGAGATTCGAGGAATTTTCTTGGTCTATACCGGCTATTTGATCCTTTCCGGTTTCGTAGGTTTTTCCTTGGGTTTGCTTGCCTCTGCTTTGATAAAAGACAAGAAGGCAATGGTCAATATTCTTCCAATTGTGATGATACCTCAAATGATCTTCGCGGGTGCTGTTATTGAGTTCGAAAAGATGAATAGAGTTGCAAGAGTCAATCCCGAATCAGCCATCCCGGAATTTTGCAATATTATGCCGTCGAGATGGCTTTTTGAAGGACTTTTTACTGCACAAGCAAAATTAAATTTCTATAAAAGAAATCTTGGAAACCTCAATAACCGCGAAAATGTACTCTTTCAACAAAAATCCGACAAGGAGATCTCCATTTCTGAGTTCAACCAAAAAATAAAATCTGTGCGAAAAAGAAAAGCTAAACTATTGTTCGATAACAATCCTGATCGTTATATTAACGAAGACATCAACATTGCAGTTTCTCGAATTGACGGCAAATTCCTGAATAATCCGAAAAATCATTTCCTGAGCAGTAAAAAGATTTTCTTCGGTAAAATTTATAATACATATAATGTAAACGTGGTTATTGCGTTACTTTATGGATTCCTGATCAACATCCTGACATACATAATCATCAGGTTCAAGTTCAAATAATTGATGCATTTCTTCAGAATTGTTGACAGTAATTTTTGGGTATTTCCAATTTATAAAACAGAAGCTATTAATTTTAGTGTATGATCTTGGAGGACGAATGAAAAAATTAATTTGT
>DRTC01000457.1 GCA_011372345.1 Candidatus Cloacimonadota bacterium | reverse complement strand
GGCAAGTTTTCTCAACTACCCGCTAACAACCAATTCCCTAACCAAAACCGAAGCAGAACCGAAGGAACTCATATCGAATTTAAAATTATCGGCAATTGCTTCCACATCGTGCAAAAGCTGAAGAATATTACCGGAAATGGTGAATGGTTTCAGAGAATGTTTTCGCTTTCCGTTATCATAAAGAAAACCTTCAGCAGAAAGAGAAAAGTCTCCTGAAACAGTATTTGCCCCGGAATGCATTCCCTGTAAACTGACAATCTCAATAACTTGATCGTATTTCTTAAACAAATTATCTTCTTTCTCGTTTCCCGGTTCGAGATAGAAATTTGTAGGAGCAACTGTTAAACTGGTCTTATATCCCCTGCTTCCGTTTCCGGTAGAACTTACTTGATCATTTTTTGCAGTTTCCGTGTTATGAAGAAATGTCAGTAATTTTCCTTTATTAACTAAAACTGTTTTTTGGGACGGAAATCCTTCACTATCGAATGCACTTGTGGAAAATCCTCCTGGATAAAGCCCATCATCGATGATCGTAACTTTTTCATTGGCAATTATTTTATTCAATTTTCCTTTGAGAAGCGATTTTCCTTCCTGAACTGATTTTGCACTGAAAATACTGCTGAAAGTAGAAAGTAAGGTCGGCATCATTTCATTATCAAATACAACCGCATATTTTCCTGATTTTATTGCCTTTCCATTAAGAAGGTCTAAACCTTTTTTACAACTTTTTGCTGCCAGTTCATGAGCATTGAATTTCTTAAAATCCCTACTGATAATAAAATCCATTCCCATTCTTTTATCATTTCCTTCGGATGCTAAAATTCCCGTATAAGCATAAGCGAAATTATGAACATCTTCCTTATCCAAACCTTTACTATTAGCAATTCTGTTGTATGCTTTCCCATCTCCAAAAACTGCATAAGGAACATTCACAATGCGTTTATCATAGTCTTTGGCATATCTTTCCAAGTCTTTGGCAAATTGAACTTTTTCATCGACAGTTACTTTATCGAGATCTTCCGAATAAACATCTAATTTTTCTTTGATATCAGGATATTTTTCCAGGGAGATCATCTTGTTGCTGTCGATAAATTTACTGTTTTCGAGGGCTTCATCAACGATCATCTTGAAAGTTTTTTCATCGAATTCTTCTGTATAAGAATAACCGACTTTTCCATTTTTGATGATCCTGATGCCGATCCCTTTTGAATCCGCATAATTGAAAGCTTCCACATTCTGCTCATGAATTCGAACCGAAAAGGAAGTATCTGCGGATAAATAAATCTCGATATCATCGACTTTATTTTGAGCATAATCAAATATTAATTTGAATTCTTTATTATACATTTATTTCCTCCATTTTTTTTAGCAACGAACAAAACTAACAAAACGAACTATTCACATACTTTTTTAGCAACGAACAAAACTAACAAAACGAACTATTCACATACTTTTTTAGCAACGAACAAAACTAACAAAACGAACTTAATTACTATTTTTTCC
>DRTC01000456.1 GCA_011372345.1 Candidatus Cloacimonadota bacterium | reverse complement strand
TGCCGTCACATAATAGAATTTCAAACCATTCGGAACAGCAGCACTCCAACTTTCATCGACAAAAGTTCCGCTTGTATCTTCCGTAAATGTTCCGTACGGATCATCCGATGAATAAACTTTGTAGGAATTACCTTTCTGAATTAGATCCTACAATTAGGGACTTGGAAAAAATTTCAAAAGAATTCAAAATACCTGAACCAGATAATTTGATATTCATTAAACACAGATTTTCACGGTTAAGAAAAGCACCCTAAAATATTATGAATTTGAAGCATCTTTGAAGGAGATGGATTTGCTATCCAAAAATGAATAATTATAATCTTCATATTTTTTCATCACAGTAAGTATGGCGGGTAGATTCCTTTTCTTTTTCAAATAGATTTCAATTTTATCAGCTGTTACCTTCACATAACCGCTGTTTCTAATAAATTTCTCATAAATACTATAATTGCAGAGATTTTCGTATCTTTCCAAATCCAAAGCGAATAATCTGTAAAGATTGTGAGTAAGGATGGAAATAGTGAGATCAAAATCAACTTTTATCACCATCGAAGAGGAAACTCTATTCAAATGGAAAAAATCAATCTGTTCACTAATCCCTTTTTCTACGACCCATCTCCTGGCATATTTGCGCACCAAATCAGGCAATGGAAGATCAAAATCATTGGTTATGATCAATGCCGGCTTGACCTTTCCGTGACCGCTTATCGCCACTTGTCTAACCCGCTCCAAATCTGCTTTTGGCGTATTATCTTCATTATATCCTTTCAGTAAAACCTGCTCTTCAAAAGTGTAAAGAGTTCTCTTTTTGTTGCCGGCACATTCGACCCTTATTCGTTTCTTTTGGGAAGTCGGAATATTGTTTAACCTATCTACAATATTTTTCCCTCTTCGCCTGATAGTTACAAATTTTATCCCTTTTCTGTTTAGAATTCCCAGATTCTGATAATTGGTGAATTTGCTATCAAAAACGAGATATTTCAGTTCTGATTTTTCGCTGCCGGAATGATAGAAATCAAGAAATTCCAGGATAATTGACGATTCGTTTTTATGAAGAACATTTGTGTTGCCGTAATCAATAATACCAGTATCTGGATTTTGGGCAAGAACCGCCAGTATGCTCGATAAAGCATGCCTTCGTTTGCCCGACCAATTATTTTCCAGATGCTTGTCTTCACCCCAGTAAGGAATGGTCGTGAAATCAAGATTTACCGTGTCGCCAAGCAGACCTTCTTCATTCCAAATATTATGAAGCGTGCGCAGAAAGTCCAGATTCATTTCGCGGGTCACGCGACTGGAATAAGAGCTTAACCAAGCTGTCTTCGGTAAAACATTCAATCCCGCAAAGAGACCTGATCCTCTATCCATACACCAAAGATCATCACAAGAATAGCGTCTGATATTGGATAATTTTAAGGCGACAAAAGAAAGGATGGAAGACAATCTATTGATCTTGTTCGTTTCAGGATATAAAGAATTTTTGATGAGCTGATCGATTCCTAACTTCTTGAGATAGGGAAGCAAACACAAAATCTCGACAGAGCTACTGGAAAATGTTTCAGAAGAAAAGTCTAATTGTTTACTTTTTGGAGCAGTGATTTTTGTTGTAGCCGGATTATTTATCTCCGATTTCTTTCTGCGGGGCAAACGTTTGAAACCGTCATTTTTGAGAACCCGATAGCAATAACTTTCCGAAACCATTTCTTCTTGAGCATCCAGAATTATTTTAATATCGGCAATCGAGAAATTCCTTTTTCGTAAAGATATTATCAATTTATCTAATTTATTGGTATAAACTGACTTATGACGACCTGTCTTCTTCTCCAGAAAGAAATAATCCTTTTCGGGATGTTTTTTGAGATGGATTTTGAAATCTCTGATGAGAGAGTAAAAAGAAGAAACCGTATAATCATATTTCTCCGTAATTTTTTCTACTGTCATTCCATCAACATAGTAACTTCTAAGTGCATCGTATTTTTTCTTTATCACCAAATCGTGACTTATAAAATATTTTTTTAAATTCATAATGTTAGGGTTTATTATGACCGTGAAACTGTCAATAATAATATCGTTAATTATTGTTATATTTTATCACTTTTTTAGTAAAACATTAATATTAAGATACTTACACACAGTTAGCTTTACGGGAATATATTTTTACTAAATTTGATACAACGGTTAATATTCAATATATGCCCTAATTAAAAATATGATTTAAATCTATTGCGAATTGCAACTACTTTGTTTGTATATCGTTACGAATTTATTATTAGTTTATCTTATGTAATTTATTAGGGTTAATAAATACCGTGAAAATCTGTGTTAAACAATACTATATTGCTTCGATTTGTATTTTGTTTAAAGTTTCATTTACATTATTTGGACTAACAGGTACAGGTAAATCATATTTTATAAGGTTCTCGGCAGAAACCAGTGGGTAATAGATTTTTTCATTCATTTAAATTCACCATTAAATATCCGCATTTTTGAAGAACTTTTAATCTAAAATATTCAAAATCTTTATATCCATATCC
>DRTC01000455.1 GCA_011372345.1 Candidatus Cloacimonadota bacterium | reverse complement strand
CTTGCTGTTACAAACGAAGCAATCTCTTGCTTCACATTAAGTTAGAGGAGTAGATTGCTTCGCAAGAATTCCTTTGTAAGATACCTCGCAATGACTTTTTCACTAGTTGCAGAATCCATTATGGGAAGTTAGAAAGTGGTTTCATAGGAGTTGAGAAATATATTTTGAATATAATGTCAAAGAGACGAAAAAATCTGAATAACGAATATGGATTGTCGATTGTTGAATGATGAAGAAAAAAAGATCCACAAAGCAGGAGCTTTGTTTTACAAAAAAACCTTTTTTATTGACAATAAATTAATCGATTCAAATTTAAGGTCGATGAAAAAAATAAAGTCAATCGAGGAAATATGAGCAAGAAAACTACAGCATTTAAGAGAGTAGAGAACAAATTCGTTGTCCTTGAATATACATTTGATGATATTCTGAAAACACTTGTCAGGTATATTCCTCTGGATATTTTTAATGAGAACGCTCCTTACACCAATATTAAAACGATTTATATGGAAGATGAGAAATTCACGATCTTTCAGGAATATTTGAGTAAACGACGCTTCCGTTTTAAGATCAGGTTTCGTAATTACGGTTACAACGGTACATTTAATGAAGATGATTTCTGGGCAGAATTAAAAGTAAAATATCGTTCCGTCTGTTTTAAAAAAAGATTTCTATTTCCCAGAAACCTGATCACACCTTTTGTCGAAGGGGAAGATATTTTTGATGAGATCAAGAAACTGAACGAAAATACGAAAGGATTAAAGAAGACCTATAAACTAATGAAGAAACTCATCAAACTCAATGATTTAAAACCGAAGTTGATCACAACTTATGAACGGGCTGCTTTCCAGAACAAACAAAAAAATATCCGTATCACTGTCGATAAAAATATCGCTCACAGACCATATCCTGAACCTTCCAAACAGAAAACTCTTAATGCTATTGTTTTTGAATCAAAATTAAAAAAAGATGCTCCTTCCTGGTATCAGAATCTGGAAAATAAATTATCTCTGCTGCCCCAAAAAAGATTTTCCAAATATGCAACTGGAATTAATTCCGTATATTTCCCGGCAAGAGGTATCTATAATTTTTATACTAATTATGCGGAAACCAAGATCGTACCTAAAAACATTGAAAAATCCCTGATCCTTTTGAAAAAAGCAATTATTTAAGATGAATACCTCACCTTGATCCTCTCCTAAAAGGAGAGGAAAATTCTCATGATTCAAGCAAGAGACATTAAATTTAGAAAAATGAAGAATATATTCCCTTAATCCCGTTTCTTATCTCATTTATAAGCATTTAGTAGTAAAGGGAAACTGAATCTTCCCTCTCTTTTCAAGAGAGGGATTGAGGGTGAGTTCTAAAAGAGGTTAAATGGAAGAATTATTTCAAGTTATAAAAAACAGTACTTCCGGAGGAGTATCCCAATCTCCTTTGCAGATAATTCTGAATCTGACATTGGCTCTTGTCCTCGGATTGATCTATTCTTATGTTTACCGATTTACCTACACCGGAAAGAAGAAAGATAAACAGATGAAATCCGAAATGAAAAGCATGCAATATACGATAATCCTGCTGACTCTCGGTGGAGCTTTGATCTGGATCGTTGTTGCCGATAACCTGGTCAGGGCTTTTGGACTTGCCGGAGCATTAAGTTTGATCAGATACAGAACAGTCCTCAAAGAACCGACGAACACGATCAAAGTTTTTTATGCAATTATTCTTGGAATGGCTTGTGGTTTGAGCCAGTATTATACTGCTGTCATCGGAACGATTTTCATTTGTTTTACGCTTGCCATGATCTACCTTATTGTAAAAAAATCCAAAAAGAATAAAAAGCAGATCGTTGAGCATTCCTTTGAAAATGATAAAAATATTTAATATCCTTCTTTTCCTGCTTGTATTTCTCAATCCGCTTTTTTCCAATGAAAATGATCTTACTTCCTTTTTGGAAAATATTCTGCAAAATGACCTTGATCTTCAAAAAAAGGAAAATCGGTTAAAGACTTTAATTGCCAGAGATAAGATAGAAAGATCAATCAATTGGTTCGACATTAATTTTGCATATCGCAAAACTTCTAATGAATTGACCAGAGACCAGACGGAAAAACAGAATGAAGATCAAAAATTGGAGCATTCCGATATCAAGGAAGAAGGAGAACGCTGGTGGATCGAATTGAATAGAACTTTTTTTGAGAAGGATTTTGACAGTGTTTATGATCTCTTGAATGCAAAACTGGACATCACTCTGGGAAAATTTGAATTAGATATTTTCAGAATCGAAAGATCAGCTGATATTTTTTCTGATTTTCTGGAATGGAAAAGAGCAGATCTGGTATTGGAAATTTCTCATGAAAAATTAAAACTTCAATATAAAGAAAACATGATACTGGAGAGACTTTTCGAGAATAATGTGATCGAACCTGACGATTTGATCGAAAATCTTGCAGAGATCAAAAAAATAGAAAAAGAAATTTCCCAGCAAAAAGAAGTAATTTCCCAATTTAACAAAACATATAAAAACCTTAATGTAGAATTTTATGAGAAATTGGAGCTTTTTTCTCAAATCGGAGATAATAAAGCAGACACAACTGCATTCAAAGAAAAAATTTCCGCATCACTTTCTGCTTTGAACAGCATGCAGAAAAAGATTCTATCATCGCTCAGAAGAAAATATTATTACTTCTACTTACCTGAAATAAATCTGTCATTATCTTACCAGAAAAAAAATATTTTTCAGGATTGGGAAATTATGGAAGATGAAGAATTTAAGTTGCGGGAAAGAGATTTCAAAGAACTTTATCCGGAAGCAGAAGTGGAATTGTCTGTTCCTTTCAACTTCTGGGGAAATACTTCCGGGAAATATCATCTCATCAAATCTCTGGAACGGGGAGTTTTAACGAAATTTGCTGAAGCTGAAAAAGAATTACAGCAATTTGAAAATAAACTGATCAATGATTTTATAACGGCTTTAAAAGACTTTTCCTGGCAGGAAAAAATTTTTGAATTACAAAAAATCAAATTTGAGAGAATAAAGAAAAAGTATGAAGCCAAACCTTCTTTGCTGGGCAAAAATCCTGAAATTGCTTATAAAAAAGAAGAATTCAAATATAAAAAAGCAGAACTTGACTTTGAAATTTCCCAAATGAAACTTTATAAAGAGATATTCCTGATAAATTATTTTGCGGAGAAATAATATGAATGACAAGAAAATCATCACAGCAACATTTATTATGCTGGCATCTGTTGTTTTGATCATTATTATCGGAATCGTTTCCTATTTGATCAATTCCAAATCACAAAAACTACCGGCAGTAGTTCGTTCTGAAAAGCTTCTTGTTTCTTCGAAAACTTCCGGAACAGTGAAAAAAATAGCTGTTGAGCTGAACCAGCAAGTCTCTCAAGGACAGCTTCTGATTGAACTGGAAAATGAATTCCTATCAGCGAAAATTGAGAATCTGATAAACGAGAAAAACCAACTCGAAAAGTTGATTATTTCAGCTTCCGGAGGGGATCATCTCATCCTGGAACTGGCGCAGATAGAAGAGGATGTTGCTGAAAATTCTGATGATCTGAAAAGACTTGAACTGAAAAAAGATGATTTGAGCAATCAAATCTTGATCTATAAAGATATTTATGATACTGCAAAGCTTGAATATGAAGCGTATAAAGAACTTTACAACGAAGATGCTTTATCAGTTTCCGAATTTGATGAGAGATCGTCTGAATTCCTGGAAATTGCAAATGAATACCGGGAACTGGAAAACGATGTCCTGTTAACTTCCAGTGAAATTGAAACAAAAAAAAAATATATCCAATCACTGCTAAATAAG
>DRTC01000454.1 GCA_011372345.1 Candidatus Cloacimonadota bacterium | reverse complement strand
CTCCAATTCCAACCAGCGTTCAGAAGATTTATTCAGTTTATCTTCAATTTTTTTCAGTTCATCGGTAATGCTTTTAAAATCAAGATGCGATAGAGAAGAGGCTTCGTTTTCGATTTTCTTTTCTAATTGGATTTTTCTATCTTCTAATTCTTCAATTTCATTTTCCAGAAATTCCAGTTCTCTTTTTTCATTATAAGAAAGTTTTGTTGTTTTCTCTTTTTGTATTTTAGTTTTTAGTAATTTAGTTTTTTTTGTATTTTGGATTTTTGTCTTTTCTTCCCTGAATCTTTTTACAAGCAGATAATCCGAATAATTGCCGGGAAATTTAACGATCCTGTCTTCCTCGAAGATAAAGAGATAATCCACCACTCTATCTAGAAAGAAACGGTCGTGTGAAACAACGAGAATGCAGCCTTTGAAAGCATCGAGATAGTCTTCCAGGATTTCGAGAGTTTTAATATCGAGATCATTTGTCGGTTCATCAAGAATGATGAAATTACTGCCGAACATCAAAGATCGCAAAAGATAAAGTCTTTTCTTTTCCCCACCGGAAAGGCTGCTGATTTTATTCTGCTGCATTTTTTTATCAAAAAGAAATTTCTGCAGCATCTCGGAAGCGGAATGCAGAACTCCATCCGAAGTTCGAATATTATCTGCAAATTCGCGAATATGTTCGATCACAGTTTTGTTTTTACTGAAATCTCCGGCATCTTGTTTAAAATATGAAAAATGAGTATTCATTCCGGCTTTTATTTTTCCTGCATCAGGTTTGATCTCATTTGTGATTATTTTTAGAAGTGTAGTTTTCCCGCAGCCATTTGCTCCGATAATTCCGATCCGTTCATTCTTCTGGAAAATATGAGAGAAATTCTTGAAAAGTTCTTTTTCATAAGATTTGGCAACATTATGAATTTCCAGAATTGTCTTTCCCATCCGCTTATTCACAAAAGAAATATCCAATTCTGAATCATTTGTCAGGTAGGATTTATCGATCAATTCTTTTACCCTGTCGAGATGATCTTTTGGTTTGGAAGTTCTTGCTTTTGCACCTCTTTGCAGCCATTTCAGTTCTTTTTTCAGTTGGGAAGTTCTGCGGATTTCTTTTCGCTGCAGAGCGAAAGATTCCATTTCCTTTTTCTTCAAATAATAGGAATAATTTCCGTAGTAGAATCTGATCTTACATTTTTCGATTTCCATTATTTTATTGGCAACTGCATCGAGAAAATAGCGATCATGAGTAATGAAAACGATTATTCCATTGTAGTTCCTGAAATATTCCTGAAGCCATTCGATGGTATCGATATCGAGATGATTGGTCGGCTCATCGAGAAAAAGAACATCAGGATCATCCATCAGAACGCGAGCCAGATCGACTCTCCTTTTCTGTCCGCCGGAAAGGATCTTTATCTTTTGAGAAATATCTTTGAATCCGAGTTTGGATAAAATGCTTTTCGCTTTTATCTCAATTTCCCAGACATTTTGAGCATCCATTTCTTTGATGAGTTTCTGGTATTCTTCATTAAGTTTGGATTGATGAGATTTGAGTTCATCCAAAATTTTGTAATATTTTCTTATTAGGTGAAATTCCTTTTTCTCACTGAAATATATCTGCTCATAAATGGAAAGTTCGGGATTCAATTGCGGGATTTGCGGAAGATAACCAGTTGTAATATCTTTCCGAAAAGTGATTGTTCCCTCATCCGCAGACTCGATTCCGACCAGCATTTTCAGGAGAGTTGTTTTTCCGCAGCCATTAATCCCGATGAGACCGATCTTATCTTTTTCGTGAATTCCGAAAGTTTCGTTTTCACAGATGATCTTTTCGGAAAATTCTTTTTTCAGATTTTTAATGGAGATGATGTTTTTTGTCATTAGTAACTCATAGCTCCTGCTTTGAGAAATAATTGTAACTTAAAGCTCCTGCTTTGAGATAGATCACAAACAGGGATGTTCGTGTTACAAATGTGTAATTAATTTCGAGCCCTAAGGAGTAAAGCGACGAGGACTTGAAATTAACAGGTTTTTACCTATAAGAAATCCTTCACTTCTCGCTTCGCTTATAAGCGGAAGAATTTTTCACAGAATACAATTCTGTGCTACATTCAATATCTCGATCATTTCCTCATGCATCTTCCCATTCGAAGCAATGATCGTATCATCGAGATAATGCCATTTTTCTCCATTGAATTGAGAAATATTTCCTCCGGCTTCTGTTACGATCAAACTTCCAGCAGCCATATCCCATGGTTTT
>DRTC01000453.1 GCA_011372345.1 Candidatus Cloacimonadota bacterium | reverse complement strand
TTAGATTTTACTCACTCTCGCCGCACAAACCTTATATTCCGGTATCTTCGCCACCGGATCGAGTGCCGGATTGGTCAGACGATTTGCCGGAGCTTCTTTATAATGGAACGGAATATAGATCACGCCTTTCTGAATTCGTTTGGTCACAAATGCAGGAGCTTCGATCTCTCCTCTGCGGGTTGCGATCTTCACGACTTCACTGTTCGCTATCTTCATTTCTTCCGCATCAGTTACGGAGATCATCACCATCGGACCGGCAAGATTGTTCAAACCTTCTGTTTTCCTGCTCATAGTTCCGGTATGGAAATGCTGCAAGACACGACCTGTTGTCATAATAAGAGGATATTCTTCATCAGGAAGTTCGTCCGGTTCTTTGAATGAGATGGGAGAAAGAAGTCCTTTTCCGCGTGCGAATTTTCCTTTATGAAGATATGGAGTTCCGGGATGTTCTTCGTTTGGACAGGGCCATTGCAGACCGGTTCTTCCAACTCTATCCCAGGTAATTCCTCCATATTGCGGAGTAAGTTCATTTATCTCATTCGTAATATCCTTGGTAGTTTTATATTTCCAATCCGAACCCATTTTATTGGCGATCAGTTGAATAATCTCCCAATCTGTTTTCACATTTTCAGGAGCATCGATAACTTTGTTAATTCTTTGAACTCTTCTCTCGGTATTTGTGAAATGACCTTCCTTTTCCGCATAAGCAGCAGCAGGCAGGATCACATCGGCAAATTCTGCGGTTTCCGTGATGAACATATCCTGAACTACCAGGAACTCGGTTCTCTTTAGAGCTTCGATCACATGATTCTGATCAGGATCGGAAAGGAAGGGATTTTCTCCCATCACATAAAGAGCTTTGACCTTTCCGTCATAAGCTCCATCTATCATTTCCGTTACTGTTAGACCGATTTTATGATCGAGTTCTCTTCCCCACGCTTTTTCAAATTTCTTTTGAGCATTTTCATCGACAACTTTCTGGTATCCGGGATATACATTGGGAAGTCCGCCCATATCACAAGCTCCCTGTACATTGGATTGTCCACGCAGCGGATTCACTCCTCCCCCATCTTTCCCGAGATTTCCGCAGATCATCTGCAAGTTAGCAGTAGACCAGACATTATCCCTTCCGGTTGTGTGTTGCGTAATTCCCATCGCATAATAAAGAGAAGCAGTTTCTGCTTTACCGAAAAGTTCAGCGATTTTTTTTAGAGTGTCAGCAGGAATACCGGAAATCTTCTCGATATTTTCAGGAGCATATTTATCCTTCAAAATTTCTGCTTTGAATTCTTCGAAACCTTCCAATCTTTCCTTGATAAATTCTTTATCTTCCCAGCCATTTTTCAAAATAACATGCATCAGACAGTTCAGGACAGCAACATCGGTTCCGGGTCGTTGAGCAGCATAAATTTCCGCATAATCAGCCATCACGATCTTTTTCGGATCGATCACGATCAGTTTAGTCGTTCCTTCCCGCACTGCTTGTTTAATCCGAGCCGCGATCACAGGATGAGCAGCAGAAGTATCCGAACCGATGATCAGAATTGCATCAGCTTTTTTGATTCCGGCAATGTCATTTGTCATTGCTCCGCTTCCAAAGGCAGCAGCCAGACCGGCTACAGTAGAGGAATGTCAGAGACGGGCACAATGATCAACATTATTTGTGCCTACCTCCCTTCTCATAAATTTCTGGAATGCGAAGTTTTCCTCGTTGGTGACTTTCGCTGAAGCAAGACCGGCAATGGCATCGCTTCCGTAATTCTCTTTTATTTCATTAAATTTGGAAGCTACGAGAGAGATCGCTTCATCCCAATCTGCTTCCCTGAATTCTCCGTTTTCTTTGATCAATGGAGTTGTCAGACGCTTTTCGGAATTCACAAAATCAAATCCGTAACGACCTTTGACGCAAAGCATTCCATTATTGGTTGGAGAATCCTCGACTCCGGTTATTCTAATAATTTCGTTTTTCCTTCGATCGATATGAAGTTCCAACCTGCAGCCGACTCCGCAATATGGACAGACAGTTTCAACTTTATCGAATTCCCAGATCCGTCCTTTCCCAACCGCTCTTTTATCGATCAATGCTCCGACCGGACAGAGCTGCACACATTCGCCACACTGCACGCAGGAAGATTCTCCCATGGGAAGATCATCATCAAAAGCGATTTCCGTCTCGAAACTTCTTTCATTAAAAGTTAGAACTTCATTCACAACGATATCATTACAACCGACAATACATCTTCCGCAGGAAATACATCTGGAACGATCAACTCTTATGAATTCACTTGATTCGTCCTTTTCTTTTTCTACGGGATAAAGATCGTAAGATGGTCTTTCGATTCCGAGATAATACGCTGCATCCTGAAGTTCACAATTTCCGTTCTGTTCGCAGGAAAGACAGTCGTGTTTACCGGAAGACAGGATCATATCGACAGTTGTTTTTTGAGCTTCGATGATATCTTCCGAATTCGTTGTGACTTTCATTCCATCCTGGACAGCGAGATTACAAGCAGTTTGAAATCCCGGAATTTTCTCGATCTTGACGGAACAAACACGGCATTTAGCTGCTTTACCAGTTTTCTCGTGATAGCATAAAGCCGGAATATATATTCCGTTTCTCCGTGCAACCTGCAAAACAGTTTCTCTGGGCTCTGCTTCATAAGGTTTTCCGTTTATGAAGATTTGCATTTATCCTCCGATTCTACAACTCACCCTGACCCTCTCTTGAGAAGAGAGGGAATTTATACGGAAAGTTGTAATTTATTTTTATTCTTTTTTGGATCATCGTTCCCAATCCCCTGATTGGGAATGTTTTCTCGTTTCTCTCGTTACTAAACTCTTGTTCA
>DRTC01000452.1 GCA_011372345.1 Candidatus Cloacimonadota bacterium | reverse complement strand
TCGATATTATCAAGAGTTCTATCTCCATCTACAGTTGCCGAAGCACCTGTTAAGTGAACAATTTTTGCATCAGAGCCATCGATTGTGGCTCCTGAAAAAGTTATTGTCGCAGTTCCGGTAAGGGTATAATCCGCAGCATTTACAGATGTGACATCATTAGTATAAAAAACATCGATTTCCGAGTCACTGATGGAATATGCTTTACTGATCTCTACTGTGGTGGAAGCGGTGAAACTGGCATCATCAACATAAACAGTGGCTTCCCCATCCCAACCGGAAACATCATATACTCTGATTTCAATATCAGCAGTTACTGCTGTTGCCGGAGCAGCCTGCAATCCACTCGACATTTGCTGCCAGTCAGGTGAATCGGCAGAATAATCACCATAATAACCGGAAACAAAACCAGAACCAGCATCATACCAGCGAATAGCAACCCGGACTCTTCCATCCGGATCGTTATCTAAAGCCCAGAATGTAAAAAGGTAATTTGTTCCTTCTGTTACTGGAACAGCCTGTTGCCTTAAATAACGAGTTGAAGTAGTTGTCCAGGTTATATTGGTTGAATAAGTTCCTCCATGAACATTTGTTGTTTCTTGAGAGCCGGTAATACTTGTTCCCGAAAGATTCCAATCATCAGGTGGACCGGTAGCACCATTTACAGTCCAGTTTTCAAAACCTTCGTTTGTTAGAAGCTCGGTTGCAAAAGCAAATTGAGCAAATGCAAAGAGCATAAGAAAACCAATAAATAAAACTTTTTTCATTTTTCCTCCGTTTTTTAATTTGGTTAACACACACAAAAATCAGACAAAGTTGGAAATCAACTTTGTGATTCAGCCTAAATTATTAAAGTTAACATCTCACTTCTATTTAAATTTTAAAGCAAATGACAGATTCAAAATAACGGATTATTGTGTCAAATCATTTTTATAACTTCTTGCAGCAAAATATGTAATTCTTGTTACTGCTTTAGTTTCAACAACTTATCACCAATCGAACTTTTACTTGAGTAAGGTCATTTTTTTCATTATTTTTTGTTCAGAGGTAGAAATTTTGTAAAAATATATTCCCGAACAAACAGGAGATTGCTCGTTGTCTTTCCTCTTCCAAAAAAAAGAATATTCACCGGCAGCGAGAATTTCATCGAGCAAGGTTCTGATTTTCTGTCCTTTGAGATTAAATATTTCCAGACAGATATTATTCTCTTTTTTTAAAGAGAATCTTATTGAAGTTATGTCTCTGAAAGGATTGGGATAATTACCATGAAGAATTATCGGAGCGGTAAAATTTATTTCGTTTTCATCAATAGAATTCGAAACATTTGATGAACCAGGTGAAGGATAATTCATAAAAATCCAATTTTCCGAACCATCCGGAAATCTACCAAAGGAAATGTCTGTTGTCTGCAAACCAAAGGTCAAAGTATCAATGGGAGTAGTTCCATAAAAAGCAAACAATCCAATCTCTTCTCCCGCACCAGCAAGCTTGAATTCAAGATGTAGAATTCCATCTTCGGAGTCATTATCAGCCCAGAGCAGGAGAAAATTTCCAGGCTGGATAGTTGTTGAATCAGGATAAGATTCCGGGATTTTCCACCAATCTGTCGGATTTGAAAAGTTGTCGGTAAAATATAAGCCTCCGATATCAATTGGTTCTTCGGAAGCATTATAAATTTCGATCCAATCCTCGTATTCTTCTTGTGGATCGGTTATAAAAGATTCATTATCTGCCATAAATTCATTAATGAAAATTTGAGGAGGATCATAATCAACAACATATTGAAAAGTTAAGTCAGGAGCATTTTCGGGATAGGTTGAGACGGCAGACATATCATCGGTTGCTTCAAGATAATAATTGACCGAAGTTCCTGATGGGAGTTGAGGAATATAACCTCCGTAAATATTATCATTTGCTCCTGAGTCTCCGTGTTGTCCATCATCATACATAGTGATATTCTGATTTCCTGTACCGGTATCATATTTAATAAAAGCAGTTGCGATCGTTTCATCGTCAGTAATA
>DRTC01000451.1 GCA_011372345.1 Candidatus Cloacimonadota bacterium | reverse complement strand
ATCGGAAGAATGGCGTTTTTCGCTCCACTTATCTCGATACTTCCGGAAAGTTTCTTTCCACCGTTTATGATAAATTTATCCATTTATTTTTCCATTATCGTTCCCAATCCCTGATTGGGAATGATGAAATATGTTATCCATTTATTTTTCCATATTTTATTCAACCTGGTCAAGTTGATTTACATTCTCATTATCCTGTCAAAACCGTTAAAATCCTTACAGACTTCAATATTTGTGAAACCATTGATCAAAGCAATTTCTTTAATCCTTTCTGCCTGATCAAAACCGATTTCAAAATAAATTTTACCATTTTTCGTCAAATAATCTTTTACTTTTGCCAGTATTTTTTTATAGAAAAACAGACCATTCTCCTCGGCAATTAAAGCTTTTTTTGGTTCAAAGTCACGAATCTCGAAAGGAAGTTTTTCATATTCTGTTTTTGAAATATAAGGAGGATTGGAAACGATCAGATCATATTTTCCGGAAACATTTTTAAATAGATCGGAATTAATGAAATTGATCTCAACCTTGTTTTTAAGAGCATTTTTCCTGGCAATTTGCAGTGCTTTTTCTGAAATATCTGTAGCATCGATCTTTGCTTGAAGTAGATTTTTAGCGAGTGCAATCGCAATTGCTCCCGAACCTGTTCCAATTTCAAGAATCGTTCGGACTTCCGAATTTTCATTTATGATCTTTTCTACTAAAAGTTCTGTTTCCGATCTGGGAACCAGAACATTTCGATCAACCAAAATGGGATATCCGAAAAAGTCTGTTTTTCCAAAAATATATTGAAAAGGTTCGTGATCAATTCTTCTTCTCAAAATTCTGTTAATTATCTCAAAATCGATTTCAGATATTTTATTTTGGCTGGATAAATGTAATTCAGTTCTTTTCAGATTTAAAACATTCGATAAAATCAATTCTGAATTCAGTTCCGGATTCTCAAATTTGAGTGATTTGAAAGTATGGATTAGCCATGCTAAAACATTTTGTATCGTCAATTCAACTGTTATTCCGTGTTTCATAAATTAAAAAAAAAGGTTCATCCAGTCAGAATGAACCGCAAAATTAAATAGTAGAAGTTTCAGAAATTTTAATAACCTCTAACTTTTTTCAGGATTTTATCCTGAATATTTGTCGGGACTTTTTCATATTTGGAAAATTCCATCGTGTAAATTGCTCTTCCTTGTGAAATTGAGCGCAACCTCGTTGCATATCCGAAAAGTTCGCTCATCGGTATTTCCGCAGAAATTTCCTGCTTTTTCATTACCGTTCTAATATTTTCGATCCTTCCTCTTTTGGAATTGATATCACCGATAATATCTCCCATAAAATCTTCCGGAGTGATGACATTCACGAGCATTAAAGGTTCCATGATCAATGCTTTGGCTTTTCTCAAACCATTTCCAATAGCAATCGACGAAGCTATATTAAAAGCCGTCTCACTGGAATCCACTTCATTGAATTTTCCACCGATCAATTCGACCTTCAGTCTTTCCACAGGAGAACTCATCAAAGGTCCATCCAGACAGGCATTTAAGGAACTTTCCTCGATCGCAGACCAGAATTCTTTAGGAATGACCTCTTCCGAGATCGAGTTCACAAAAATATTTTTCTTTCCGGGAGGAAGGTCTTCAAGTTTTAAAGGAGTGAGTTTCAATTGAACGACCGCATAATGACCTTTACCATTTAATTCCCTGATAAATTCTCCTTCTGCGATCACTTCATTTTCAATCGTTTCTTTATACGCAACTTGAGGATTACCGACATTTGCGTGAACATTAAATTCACGCTTCAAGCGGTCGATGATGATTTCCAGATGCAATTCTCCCATACCGGAAATTAGGGTTTGTCCAGTATCCTTGTTCTGGCTGACTTTAAAAGTCGGATCTTCCTCCTCCAATTTACGCAGAATATCTGTTAAAATTTCCTGGTCAGCTTTTGTCCTGGGTTCGATGGCAACTGAAATAACCGAATCAGGGAAAGCAATATCAGACAATTGAATATTAAAATTATCAGATGTGAGAGTATCACCGGTTTGTACAAATTTTGGTCCTATCAAAGCAGCAATATCACCAGCTTGCAACACAGCAATATCTTTTTTTTTATTGGAATGCATCTGTAAAATTCGGGAAATTCGCTCTTTTTTCCTGTTTGTTTGGTTAAAGATCGAACCGCTTCTTTTGGTCGAACCGGAATATACCCTGACATAAATAAGTTTTCCAACATATTTATCGATCTGAACTTTGAACGCAAGAGCAGAGAAAGGAGCATCGATTTTGGGATAAACCTGTTTCTCTTCGTTAGTTTTTTTATGAATAGCTATGGCAGGAGGAACATCGAGAGGTGATGGTAAAAAATTCGTAATCGCATCCAGCAGCAGTTGAACACCTGTATTTTTTAGAGAAGAACCACATAAAATTGGAACAAATTGGTGATGAATTACAGCTTGTCTGATGACTTTATTAATTAGTTCATCCTGGATTTCCTGATTTTCAAGATACAATTCCATCATCTCATCATCATATTCGGAAAGTTTTTCTAAAAGATGACTTCGTTTAGATTCAGCTTCTTTAACATATTCCTCGGGAATCTTTTTAAAATGATAATTTACGCCCATTGTTTCCTGGTCAAAAAAACAGGCTTTCATTGTGATCAGATCAATGATCCCGGTAAATGAATCTTCTCTGCCGATCGGGATTTGAATGGGAAAAGCATTTGTTGTCAAACGGTCTTGGATCATATCGACAACATTTTCAAAATCTGCTCCGGAACGATCCATTTTATTAACAAAAGCGATCCTGGGAATTTTATATCTATCAGCTTGATGCCATACAGTTTCCGATTGCGGTTCGACTCCTCCAACAGCGCAGAAAATGCCGATCGCTCCATCCAGAATTCTTAAAGAACGCTCTACTTCGGCAGTAAAATCGACATGACCGGGAGTGTCAATAATATTGATTTGTTTGTCTTTCCAGAAGCAGGTGGTAACTGCAGAAGTGATGGTTATTCCTCTTTCTTTTTCCTGAACCATCCAATCCATAACAGCATTGCCGTCATGAACTTCACCCATTCTATGAATAATGCCGGTATAGAACAACATCCTCTCGGTAGTTGTCGTTTTACCGGCATCGATATGAGCCATTATACCAATGTTTCTGATTACGGAAAGTTCTTTTGGCATAACGAATTTTAATTAATTAAATATCCAAAAAAAAATTTCGGAAAGTATTATCAGTTAAACTCCCTTTTATTCCTGTTTCCAAAATGGAATTCAAATTAACTTCCCTTTTTAAGGGAACATTTAGAGAGGTTCCTGTAGATTCCTGGATATTCATGTTAATCTTTTTCTAATTAATTAAAATCTGAAATGAGCAAAAGCTTTGTTTGCCTCTGCCATTTTATGCGTATCTTCTCGTTTTTTTATACTGGCGCCTTCTTTTTTGTAAGCAGCTAGAAGTTCACCTGCCAAACGCTCCATCATAGTTTTTTCTGATCGTTTTCGAGAAAAACTAATGATCCATCGAAAAGCAAGAGCCTGAGCATTTTTAGCTGTAACTTCTGTTGGAATTTGGTAGTTGGAGCCACCAATCCTGCGAGATACAACTTTGATCATAGGTCTGACATTTCCTAAAGCCTGATTAAAAACTTCCAACGGTTCGTCTTTAGTTTTTTGACCGATAATGTCGAGAGCTCCATAAACTATTTTTTCAGCAAGGCTCTTCTTTCCTCTCTGCATAATGCTGTTGATAAATTTGCTCAAAACAATACTATTATATTTTGGATCAGGAAAAATTTCTCTTTCAACTATTTTTCGTCTTCTTGACATCCGCTCCTCCTACTTCTTCGGTCTCTTTGTTCCGTATTTAGAACGAGAATTTATCCTACCATCAACACCGGCAGTATCAAGTGCACCTCTGATTATGTGATATCTCACACCAGGAAGATCTTTAACTCTTCCACCACGCACAAACACGATCGAGTGTTCCTGTAAGTTGTGACCTTCACCAGGAATATAAGCTGTTACTTCGAATCCGTTTACTAATCTGACCCTGGCAACTTTTCGCAAGGCAGAATTCGGTTTTTTAGGTGTAGTTGTATAAACCCTTGTACAAACACCTCTTTTCTGGGGACAAGAAGAAAGAGCTCTGTTTTTCTTGGATTTTGTGATCTTCTTTCTTCCTTTCCTAACTAATTGATTAATAGTCGGCACTATTTTCTCCTTTTTATTATTTAAAAATCAAGTAAATCTTCTACTGTGTCTTTTTCTTCTGTATGAGCAAATTCTTTGACCACATCACTAATAGATTTTCCTTCATCTATCGCCCGTTTAATCTCTGTATTAAAGAACTTGGTTCCGGTTCCGACCGGAATTCGGTGTCCGATAATAATACTTTCTTTCAGTCCTTCCAGGTTATCGACTTTTCCTTCGATGGATGATTGAGTAAGAACTTTTGTAGTTTCCTGGAATGATGCTGCAGAAAGCCAGCTGTCAGTTAACAATGAAGCTTTGGTAATGCCCAGAAGAAGTTGCTCAAAGGTAGCTCCTTCACCACCCTCTTCTTCGATCCTTTTGTTTTCTTTAATAACTTGATTTCTATCTACTATCTCACCTTCAAGGAACAAAGTATGTCCCGGATTTGTAATTTTAATTTTTTTGAACATCTGTCTGATGATAATACCGATATGTTTATCATCGATCTTTACACCTTGTTTACGGTACACTTCCTGGATTTCATCAAGGATCAGAGTTTGCGCTGCTTTAATACCTTTTGCTTTGAGAATATCATGCGGATCCAGAGGTCCTCCTGACAAAGCATCTCCACTTTCAACAATATCTCCCTGGTGAACAATGATCCGTTTTCCAGGTGGGATCACATATTTATTTACAGTTCCATCTTCTGCATTAACAAAAATTTCCCGACCTTTATTCGTTAAATTTCCAATCGAAATTGTCCCTTCTATATCAGATAGAATCGCCTTACCTTTTGGTTCTCTCGCTTCAAAAAGATCCTGTACACGAGGTAAACCACCTGTAATGTCACTTTGTTTAACCGTAATTCGTGAAGATTTTCCAAGAACATCACCCGGATGAACATAAACACCATCGTCTTTGTCTACATTTAATCCGGTTGGAATTGGGACTAAAGCTTCGGAGCCATCATCAGCAATAATTTTAAACTGAGGTTGTTTCTTGCGATCCTTTGATTCAATGATCAAAATTTCTTTTGAACCGGTCAGTTCATTAAATTCTTCCTTGTAATTTACATCTTTCACAAAATTTTCATACTTCAGCTTCCCTTTTGCAGTTGAAATCAGCGGATTATTGTAATGATCCCAGCTGAAGAGCGGTGAATTTTTAGATATTTTCTGTTTATCTTTAACATACACTGTAGCTGCATATTCTACTTTATAATTTTCTAGGACAGTTTTATCTTTTACATCCAAAATCTGAATTCTGCCAAGATGACTGATGGAAACAAGTTCACCTTTAGGAGTAACAACCGTGTTCATCTTCACAAATTTGACAATACCATCAGTATTTGCAACAACTTCAGCCAAATCGACATTAGTACTTGCTGTTCCACCAATATGGAAAGTCCGTAATGTTAATTGTGTTCCAGGTTCACCAATGCTTTGAGCAGCAATAACTCCCACAGGTTCACCTATAGTTACAGGTTTCTGGGTTCCTAGATTTCTACCGTAACATTTGGCACATATCCCTTTTTCTGCATCACAGGTGAGAGGTGATCTTACTTTAACAGAATTGATACCATGATTTTGAATTGTTTCTGCCATTTCATTTGATATTTCTGTATTAGCAGTTACAATCGTTTTCTCTGTTACCGGATCAATTATATCTTCAGCAGCAGTATATCCGGAGATTCTTTCAGATAAAGGTTCGACAATTTCAAGACCTTCTTTTAAAGCCGAAACTTCAATTCCCTCGATCGTACCACAATCTTCCAAATTAATGACAGCATTCTGAGCCACATCGACCAACCTTCTTGTCAAGTAACCTGCATCAGCAGTTTTCAGAGCAGTATCTGCAAGTCCTTTTCTTGCACCGTGAGTGGAAATAAAATATTCCAGAACGCTCAAGCCTTCTTTAAAATTTGATTTGATGGGTGTTTCAATAACTTCTGCTCCACCTTCTAAAAGACTTTTAGAAGGTTTATCCATTAAACCGCGCATTGCTCCCAGCTGTTTGATCTGATCTTTTCCACCACGCGCATTTGAACTATACATCATATTAATGGAATTAAATCCACCTTGATCTTTTTCCAGTTCAGCCATTAAAACATCGGTTACGATTTCAGTTGTCATTTTCCATTTATCGATTACTCGATTGTATCTTTCAGTCTCGGTGATCTCTCCATTCATATAACTATCGATAATTTTCTGAACTTCCTTTTCAGTTTTACGAATTATCTTATTCTTATCTTTGGGAGAAATAACATCGTTTGCACTAAATGTAATTCCTGCTTTGGTCGCATATTTAAAACCAATTTCCTTTACATTGTCCAAAAATTCAGAAGTTCTATTCTGACCCACTGCATTAAAACAGATCATGGCAAGTTCGTTCAATATCCCTTTCGTCAAAGTTACATTTTGAAACGAAATTTCATCAGGTAAAATTTGATTAAATATCACTCTACCAACAGTAGTAGTAATAATTTTTTCTTTGATCAAGACCTTTACCCAGGAATGGATATCCAGACGACTTTCTTCCCTTTTCACACCTTTTGTATTGAACAACAGTTCGTCTTGTTCGTATGCTAATATCATTTCTTCAGGTGAACTGAAATATCTGATCTTTTTATCAGAAGGAGGATTTTTTTCTTTGAGAACAGTCAGATAATAATTTCCGAGAACGATATCCTGATTAGTAGCCATTGCAAGTTTTCCGCTTGCCGGAAGTAGTAGATTCCTTGAAGAGAGCATAAGAACTCGAGCCTCGATCTGTGCTTCATTAGATAATGGAACATGAACAGCCATCTGGTCACCATCGAAATCCGCATTATAGGGAATACAAACCAGAGGATGAATCTCAATTGCCTTTCCTTCTGTCAGAACAGGCAGAAAAGCCTGAATACCGTGTTTGTGCAAAGTAGGAGCGCGATTCAATAAGATTGGATAATCTTTGATCACATCTTCCAGGATCTTCCATATTTCCGGTCTTTGCTTCTCAATCAGTTTTTTAGCAGTTTTTGCCTTTTCAGCTTCACCAATTTTCTCAAGTCGTTCAATAATGAAAGGTTTAAAAAGTTCAATAGCCATTTCTTTGGGTAAACCACATTGATGCAATTTCAAGTTCGGACCAACTGTTATCACGGAACGACCTGAATAATCGACTCGTTTCCCCAGAAGGTTCTGACGGAATCTTCCGGTTTTGCCTTTAAGTTGATCTGCCAGAGATTTTAATGGTCTGTTTCCACGACCTTTAACAGGTCTTGATTTCCTGGTATTATCGATCATAGCATCGACTGCTTCCTGCAGCATTCTTTTTTCATTTCGCAGGATAACTTCCGGAGCATTGATATCTAGCAATCCCCGTAAACGATTGTTTCGAGTAATTACCCGACGATAAAGTTCATTGAAATCGGCAGTCGCAAATCTTCCGCCATCGAGTTGCACTAATGGACGCAATGTTGGAGGAAGAACAGGTAGAACTTCCATAACCATCCATTCAGGTTTATTTCCGGACTTTCTAAAAGCATCCACTATCTTCAGTCTTTTGATTGCTTTCTGTTTTTTTTGAGCAGAGGTCTCCATCTTGATAATAGTCCTGAGGTTCATAGCTTCATCATCAAGATTTAGTTCTTCTAATAAAATTCTTATGGCTTCAGCTCCCATCATAGCCACAAAGTCGGCTCCTACCCGGTCGCGGATCTCGTAATATTCGTCAGCGTCAACCAGATCTCTTTTCTCATAATCACTGTCACCCGGATTCAGGATGATAAAGGATTCGTAATAGAGAATTCGTTCCAGTTTGCTGATGGTCATATCAAGAAGAGTTCCAATCACACTCGGCAGGCTTTTCACAAACCAGATATGAGCAATTGGAACTGCCAGTTCAATGTGACCCATACGGGAACGACGGACTCTGGAACTTGTTATCTCAACTCCACAACGATCGCAAACAGTGTTCTGAAAGCGTTTTTTCTTATATTTTCCACAACTGCATTCATAGTCTTTTTCAGGACCGAAAATCCTTTCGCAGAATAATCCGCCCTTTTCCGGTTTCAGAGTTCTGTAATTCAGGGTATCAGGTTTGATAACTTCTCCATAAGACCATTCCCTGATAACCTCTGGAGAAGCTATTTTTATTCTCAATTTATCATAATTTTCTATTCGTTTGTCACGTTTGATTTCTCTTATCACTGAGTAAACCTCCGTTTGTTGTTCTTTCCGGATTTCCGAAAAGAGTTATGCTTCCTTGTCTGCAATGAATTCTATATCAAAGCAGAGGGATTTTAGTTCACTGACCAGAACATTAAAAGATTCCGGGGTATCCGGTTTTGGTGGATTTTGTCCGCTGGTAATTGCTTTAAAAGCATTTGTTCTGCCCTCGACATCGTCAGATTTAATTGTCAGCATTTCTTCAAGTAATCTGGATGCTCCATAAGCTTCCAAAGCCCAGACTTCCATTTCTCCTAATCTCTGACCTCCATGTTGAGCTTTTCCTCCAAGAGGTTGTTGCGTGATCAATGAATAAGGTCCGGTTGAACGGGAATGCATTTTGTCAGCAACCAAGTGATTTAGTTTTAACATATAAATCACACCAACAGTTACTCTTTCCTTGAATGGTTCTCCGGTTTTTCCATCATACAACACCTGCTTTCCATCAAGTGGAAGTTTTGCATTTTTCATCTCTTTGGCAATATCGTCGAGACTCGCTCCGTCAAAGACAGGAGTTTCAATAGTAAGACCTAATATTTTTGCTGCCATTCCGAGATGAGTTTCCATGATCTGACCAATATTCATTCGAGAAGGAACACCAAGCGGATTAAGGATAATATCAACCGGAGATCCGTCTTCCATAAAAGGCATATCCTCGACAGGACTGATCCTGGAAATAACTCCTTTGTTCCCGTGACGACCAGCCATTTTATCTCCGACCTGAATCTTTCTTTTTTTAGAGATGTAAACCTTAACCATTTTGCGAACACCATAAGGAAGTTCATCTCCATGTTTCAATCGTTCCTGCTCTTTTTTGTAAATATTCGTACTTTCTTCAATTGCAGTTTTAACTTTTAAAATAATGTCATTGTAGATAAAATTATTTTTTTCATTATCTTCGATGAAATCATAATCGAGATTTAATTTCTTGAAATTGATTTTTTTAAGATCACCTTTAGTAATTTTCTTACCGGAAGGGATGTAAAACATATTGGTTTTCACATCAACAATATTTTTTGCAGTCTCACCGACCAATACTTCAGATAATCTATCCTTAAGATATTCATCGATTATTTTCTGCCTTTCTAATCTTTCATGTTTTAAAATTGATAATGATTTTGTTCGTCTTTCCTGATCCTCAAATTCTTCACTTTCATCTAAACGGGAAAAAACCTTAACATCGATAACAACACCTTCCATTCCAGGTTTTGCTTTGAGAGAACTATTAGTAAAATCACCTGCTCTATCTCCAAACAATGCGCGCATCAGGTTTTCTTCAGGAGATGGATCAATATCAACATTTTTAGGAGTGATCTTACCTACGATTATATCTCCCGATACAACCACAGAACCTACTCTGATGATACCCGTCTTATCAAGATTTCGAAGTGATTTTGTAGGAACATTAGGAATATCATAAGCTAATTCCTCTTTCCCATTTTTCATATTTCTAACTAAAACTTCATGCTCTTCGATATATAAAGATGTCAGCATATCTTCTCGAGCAACATTCTCGCTCAAAATAATTGCATCTTCATAATTATAACCATACCAGGGCATGAAAGCTACCAGCATATTTCTTCCCAGAGCCAACCTGTCATTGATTATTCCCGGTCCGTCAGATATTGGTTGACCCTGCTTTATCAGATCTCCCTTTTTAACAGTTGGACGTTGATTAATGCATGTATCCTGGTTTGAACGGGCATATTTCATCAAATAAATTCTGTTATAAGTTCCAAGATCAAGAATTGCTTTATCCGGATTATCTCTTTCAATATCGATATAAGAACTCGTTACTTTAGTAACCACTCCATCATAAGGAGCAACCGCAACTACTCCGCTGTCTTCAGCAACAACTTTTTCCATTCCTGTGCCTACGATTGGTACTTGCGGACTGGTAAGAGGAACAGCTTGTCTCTGCATATTGGATCCCATGAGGGCGCGATTTGCATCGTCATGTTCCAGAAATGGAATCAAGGAAGCAGAAACCGAGACGATCTGTTGCGGAGAAACATCCATATATTGAACTTCCTCGGGACTAACCTGTAGAAATTCTCCTCTATGCCTGGCGAAAACAAGTTTATCCAGAATTTTGAAATCTTTATCATAATTGATATTTGTTTGAGCAATAATGTGCTGCTCTTCTCTGAAGGCATCGAGAAATTCGATTTTTTCAGTTATTTGACAATTTTCAACTTTGATATATGGAGTTTCAAGAAAACCGAGGTTGTTGATCCTGGCATACATAGCAGGAGAAGATATCAAACCGATATTGGGACCTTCAGGAGTTTCGATAGGGCAAATTCTGCCATAGTGAGAATGATGAACATCTCGAACTTCGAATCCTGCTCTTTCTCTGGTCAAACCTCCGGGTCCAAGAGCAGATAATCTTCTTTTATGAGTGATCGCAGTTAAGGGATTTGTCTGTTCCATAAATTGAGAAAGCTGTCCTGTCAGGAAAAAAGACTGAACAACAGCAATTAAAGCGTTGCTGTTTATGAGGTCGTGGATAGTAATTTCATCCGGATTAGCAATTGACATTCTCTCTATAGCAGTCCTTGCCACCCTTGATAAACCGATATTAAACTGTTCACCGAGAAGTTCGCCTACTGTTCTGATCCTTCTATTAGCTAGATGATCAATATCATCAATAACATCTTCGTCTTTATAAACAGCAATTATTTTTTCAACAATAGCGATCAAGTCTTCTTTTGTCAGGATATTTATGGAAGGATCGATATCCAAACCTAATCTTTCATTGATTTTATAACGACCCACTTCCCCCAGGTTATATCTTCTTTCATTAAAAAACATCCTGTTAAAAAGCTCTAACGCTACTTCATAAGTCGGTTCTTCACCTGGTCTGATCAAATTATATATTTTCTTAACAGCTTCTTCCTGACTTTTTGTCTGATCCTTTAAGATGGTATGTTCAATGATTTTCTTTGTTATCTCGGATTCTTCGGTAACTACTGTAACTTTTTTTATTCCTGCTTCTTTTAAAGCATCGATTGTTTCATCATCGATTTCTGATCCGGCATTAAAGATTATTTCACCAGTTTCCTGATCAAAAACATCGTCATAAAAAGATCTTTCTTTTGCCTTTGAAACAGGAATCTCTTCTTTGGAATAGAAATGTTCTCTTAGATCTTTATCTTCCGATAATCCTACAGCTCTCAAGAGGACGGTCACCGGCAATTTTCTTCTCTTATCGATCAGAACATACATAGCATCATAAATGTCCATATTAAACTCAAGCCAAGAACCATTATAAGGGATCAGTTTCGCAGAATATAGTATTTTACCACTTGCATGCTTATCTTCCAAGAAAAATACACCGGGAGAGCGATGAAGCTGACTGATTATTACCCTTTCAGCACCATTGATAACAAAGGTTCCCTGATTTGTAATTAATGGAATTTCACCGAGAAAAATATCCTGTTCTATTGTATTCTTAACTCTTTTTTCTCCGGTTTCTTTCAGGATTTCCTCATCATAAATGGTCAGTCTCATTCTTGCTTTAACCGGGGCTTGATAAGAAAGATTTCTTTCTTCGCATTCTGAAGTAGAATATTTTTCTTTCAGAACCATATAATCTATATATTCGAGATGATATAGACCTTTCTGATCGATTAGAGGAAAAACCGAAGTCAGAACAGCCTGCAAGCCGACATTCTCTCTTTTCTGAGGATGAACATCTTTCTGCAGGAATCGATTATAGGACTCTATCTGTATTGCTAAAAGATTAGGAATATTGATAGAGGGCAAACCTGTTTCTTCTGCTCTTTTCTTTATACGGGAATAACTTTTTATATTCAAAGGTTCATACTCCTTATTATATAAAAAAGCGATTTAGTTCGCTTTAGTAAGTGATTTTAAAATGATTAAAGGAAGTGAGCAGTCAAAAAACAAACTCACTTCCATAATTATCGATAGGTTGATTATTTTATTTCTACAGAGGCGCCGGATTCTTCGATTTGTGCTTTGATTTTTTCAGCTTCTTCTTTGGAAACACCTTCAACAACAGGTTTTGGGCAATTGTCAACTAATTCTTTTGCTTCTTTTAAACCTAATTTTGTAATAGCTCTAACAACTTTAATAGCTTGGATTTTCTTGTCTCCCGCTCCTGTCAGGACTACATTAAATTCTGTTTTTTCTTCAGCAGCTTCCGCAGCAGCAGGAGCAGCAGCTACAGCAACCGGAGCCGCTGCAGTAACGCCAAATAATTCTTCCAATTCTTTGACCAGATCAGAGAGTTCAATAACACTCATTTCTTTAATAATATCAATAACTTGCTGTTTTTTTTCAGCCATTTTATCCTCCATCAGATATATTATTTTTTATCGTCTTTATTTTTTGCGATTGCATCGATCACATTCACACAATTTCTAAGAATTCCGGAAAGTACTCCTACTAATCCGCTTATCGGGGCATTGAATCCTTGCAGAATCATAGATATAAGTTGATCCCTGGATGGAAGTTCTGCCAGCTTTTCCAAGTCGGAAATACTCATAATATTTCCGGATACCATACCAGCTTTAAAAGAGGGAAAACTTTTATCTTTTGTAACTTCTTTTTTATACTTTGCCAGTTCCCGAGCAGGTGCAACTTCATCTGTATCAGCAGCAGCAACGGCTGTTGGTCCGACTAGCTGGTCATCTAAACCGGAAATACCTAATTCATTCAAAGCAAGTTTAATAAAAGTATTTTTTGAGACAAAATACTTAACTCCTGCATTACGCATCCTGTTTCTTAGTTCATCAACTTCCTCGATATTAACACCTTTATAATCAACTAATACAATGGATTTAGCTTCTTCCAGTCTTTGTTTGATCCTATTTACTTCCTCAATTTTATAAGCTTGAACCATACGCTGCTCCTATTTCTTGGCTTCCAGAGATACACTTGGAATATCGAGTTTAATACCTGGTCCCATGGTCGAAGTAATAACTATGCTCTTGATGAAAACACCTTTCAAAGCGGCAGGTCTTTCTCTCAAAATCGCAGCTATGATCGTTACTATATTATTTTTAAGTTTATTACTTTCAAAGCTTAATTTGCCGCCAATAATATGCAGATTTGCAAATTTATCGATTCGATAAGTAACCTTACCGCCTTTGGATTCGCTAACTGCCTTCTTGATATCCATGGTTACAGTTCCGACTTTGGGATTCGGCATCAGACCACGAGGTCCAAGAACTCTTCCCAATCTTCCGATTTTGCTCATTAAATTCGGAGTCGATATTGCCACATCAAAATCCATCCATCCTGAATTTATTTTTTCAACAAATTCATCAACACCAACATAATCAGCTCCTGCTTCTTTTGCTTCCTCTGCTTTGTCCCCATCAGCAAAGACAAGAACTTTTGAAGTTCTCCCTGTTCCGTGAGGTAAGACTAATGAGTTTCTGATTTGTTGGTCAGCTTTTCGAGGATCGACTCCTAAATTCATATGAACTTCGACAGTTTCATCAAATTTCGACGATGGTGCTTTTTTCAGAAGTTCGATAGCTTCCGAAAGTTCATACCTCTTTTGTTTGTCGATCATCTCAGAAGCTTTTTCGTACCTTTTACTTCCCATATTCACTCCTTTTGATAATCTCCTGCTTTCAAATATAAATGTTTAGGAAGAATTAACCTACTACTTCCACACCCATATTTCTTGCAGTGCCTTCTATCATACGCATAGCCGCTTCGATGTTGTATGCGTTTAAATCCTGCATTTTGATTTCTGCGATTTTTTTAATCGATGCTTTTGATATTTTTCCGACTTTTTCCCGGTTTGGCTCACCAGAACCTTTTGCCAAACCAGCTTCTTTTTTAATTAAAACAGCAGCCGGAGGAGTTTTTATCTCGAATTGATAAGATTTATTTTTAAAGACATAAATTACTACAGGGTAGATCATACCCGGAGAATCTTTTGTCTTATCGTTAAATGCTTTACAAAATTCACCTATATTGATTCCTGCCTGTCCTAAAGCCGGTCCAACCGGAGGTGCCGGTGTTGCCTGCCCTGCAGGTAATTGTAATTTTACTACATTTACTACATCTTTTGGTTTTGCCATTTTTCCCTCAAATTACATTATCTCAACCTGGTCTGATTTTACTTCTACGGGAGTAACTCTTCCGAAAACCGTAACCTTTATAGTTAATTTCTGATTATCATCACTGATCTTATCGATTGTTCCTTCAAAATCATTGAATGGACCGGAGATGATCTTTACAATATCACCAGGTATAAATTCATAAGACTTAACTTCGCTCTTGTCCCTATCAGAAATTCCCAATAATCTATTAACTTCATTTTCTGATAATGGTTGTGGTTTTTTCCCAGTTCCCAGAAAATTTGTAATTCCAGGTATTCCAATTATATAAGAAAATACTTGGGGAGTAAGCTCTGCTTCCAGGATAATATAGCTATTAAATAATTTTTTCTCGCGCTCGATCCTTTTTCCTTCTCTGATATGAAATGTTTTTTGAGTAGGAATTAATATCTGACCGATTTTATTTTCAATAGCACTTCCTTTAATCCCTTTTAAAATCGCATCTCTGATCTTGAATTCATGGGAAGCATAAGTGTGAACCACATACCATTTCATAAATTAACCCTGCAATAAAAGAGTTCTGATCAGGAATGAGAAGGCTGCATCAATTAAAGAAAGGAACACGGCAACAATTGCCGACATTATGATCACAACTGTAGTTCCTTCTTTTAGATCAGCCTTTGTGGGCCAACTTACATTAGCCATTTCGAGTTTTACGCTCTTTAAAAATCCGATTGTTTTTTTTAACATCTCATTCTCTCTTTTTTAGACTATAAAAAGAATGGCAGGTCAGGCAGGACTTGAACCCGCAACCCCCGGTTTTGGAGACCGGTGCTCTACCAGTTGAGCTACTAACCTACATTCCAAATTTTATCTATTCTGTTTGTGGATCGTATGCTTTCTGCAGTTTGGACAAAATTTCTTAAACGCAACTCTTTCCGGATGCTTTCTTCTGTTTTTTGTCATTGTATAATTTCTATTTTTACATTCTTCACAAGCTAAAGTAATTATTTCTCTCATTTTTCCTCTTTATTTGAACATCCTGTTGTTTGAAGAAAGCTAATGTCTATTCGATGATTTCGCTGACAACACCAGCACCGATTGTTCGTCCACCTTCACGGATTGCATAACGAAGACCTTTCTCCATCGCGATCGGAGTTATCAGTTCTGCCGAAATTGTGACATTGTCACCCGGCATGACCATCTCGACTCCTTCAGGTAAAGTCAAACTTCCGGTAACATCGGTTGTGCGGAAATAGAATTGTGGCCTGTATCCGCTGAAGAACGGTT
>DRTC01000450.1 GCA_011372345.1 Candidatus Cloacimonadota bacterium | reverse complement strand
TGGAAAATTTGGTAAATTTATTTCTCAACCAAATATCTACTAAAATTCTTCGATTTTAAATTATCGATTTCGTCCTCATTTTGATAATAAACAATTACTTCCATATTTTCATTTTGATCAGCTATTTCGATCGCTTTCTCCGGTTTCATCAGGAATAAAGCTGTCGAATAAGCATCGGCAATAACTGCTGAAGGTGCAATAACAGTAACCGAAATCGCATTCTCTGAAGGATAACCTGTTTCGGGATTCAGAATATGATGATATCTTTTTCCATCAATTTCAAAATACCTTTCATAATCACCGGAAGTTACAATAGCCTGATTTCCAGCCTGGAGAATCTCGATTACTTCATTTTGTTCTGCTCTTGGATGCTGAATCCCTATTCTCACTGGTTTTTCATATCCAAATATCCTCATATCTCCACCGGCATTAATAATTCCTGATTCAACTAAATTATCCTTAAGGAAATCTACAACTCTATCAATAATATATCCTTTTGCCAGGCTTCCGAAATTCAGTTTTGTTTCCGAAGGTCTGAAAAGATAATTTTCCGAATATCTTATTTTTTCAAATCCAATTGAATGTTGAGCGATTTCAATAGAATCTCGGGAAGGAATATGAGTATTTGAAAAATCCCAGAGCTCGCTTAAACTTCCGATCGTAACATCATATAATGAACCGCTTTTATAAAATAGGTCTTCACTGATCTTTAAAATCTCAAAAAATTCTTTATCGATTTGAACGCTGTCCATTTCGGAATGGTTAATGTTCCAAAGTTTACTTCCTTTCTGAAAAAATGAAAATTTTTTCTCATATTCCTCGATCAAATCAAATGCTCTATCCAACAAAGGATTAGAATCTTTATTTGAAGTAGTAAAGGTAATTTCAACGATTGTATCCAATGCAAATCTGCTTTTTGCAAAGTTATATTTTCGATGATAAAATCTGTATGCTGCAAAAGAAATGACAATGATCAGAATTACCAGATTTACAATATCTCGTTTTTTCATTTATACATCTCCAGACTCTTCAGATGGAATCTTTTATGGAAATGTTCAGAAAGATGTACTAAAAAAATTCTGTTTATTTGTTTGATCTCATTTTTAGAGATTTCGATCTCATCGATTACTTTTCCGATTATTTCCAACTTCTGAAAAATTTCCGCTGATCTAGACGAAATATTGATCATTGCTTCTTCCATAATCCGTTGATTACATTCCTTACAGACAAAACCGTTTTTTAAAGGATAAAATGAAACAAAGGATTTATTTTGGAAACAGATGATGCAGTTCTGAACATTCATTTCAATTCCGGATTCTTTAAAAATGCGCAGCAGAAATCGCCAGAAAATAGCGATTTTATTTTTTCTTATTTTGGGAAGGAAATCAAAATAAGTAATGAGCAGATCATAATAATTCTCCGCATCAATTTCAGAAATGATCATTTGCCGATATATTTCAACAGCTGCCTGCATCACTACATTTGTTTGAAAATCCGTCTCAAATAAATAAGCTTTGATCAGACTTTGCGATTTTAAAATATACCATTCGGATGCGGAACTTTTATGAAGAACAAATTCCAGTTCATTAAGAATCTCTATCAGACCGGTACTTTTGCTTTTTTCCTTTTTGATCCCTTTAGCAATTACCGAGATCTTTCCCATATCTTTTGAGAAAACTTCCAGGATCAAACTCGATTCTTTAAATGGAGTTTTTCTGAAAATGATCCCTTTTGTTTTGATCGATCTTTCTCGGACATGCATTGTGGTTTATATAAAAACTTGCCATCCGATAGCTACCGGATGGCAAGTTTTAGAATTTACTCAACTGTCACACTTTTCGCCAGATTTCTCGGTTGATCGACATCATAACCACGCAGATCAGCAACATGATAAGCAAGAAGCTGCAGCGGAATTACAGAAAGTAACGGTTGTAATGTATGGAAAGTTTCCGGAATATAGATGACACT
>DRTC01000449.1 GCA_011372345.1 Candidatus Cloacimonadota bacterium | reverse complement strand
CTTAAACTATAATTTATATCTCTTATGGAAATATCACCTTCTTTAAAAGAAATATCCTTTTTAAGACAATTGATTTTCCGATATAGTTCTTTCCCATATTTATCATCGATATTGATAATTGCGATCCCGTTATTATCAGTAATATTTTCAAAAAGCTGGAATTTTGTTTGAGCATATTTTTCCATATTTTTATGGAAATCAAGATGTTCATGGGTCAAGTTAGTGAAAACTCCAGCATTATAATGAAGTCCAAAAACACGATCAAGAGCCAGAGCATGAGAAGAAACTTCCATCACTACGAATTCGACTTCAGCCTTAAGCATTTTGAGAAAAATTTTATTAAGATCGATAATATCCGGAGTTGTTCTCTCTGATCGATATTTCTTGCCATTGATTTCGTATCCAAAAGTTCCGATCAAACCTGTTTTTTTATTTTTTGATAAAAGTAGTTTGGAGATCAAGGAAGCAACCGTTGTTTTCCCATTTGTACCGGTTATTCCGATCAATTTCATTTTACTGGTCGGGTCATTAAAAAATAATTTTGCTAAAATGGCAGCAACTTTTCGAGAATTCCTGACTTTTATCTGGGGAATATCCGGATCTATTTTTTTTTGAACGATCAAAAGAGAAGCACCATTTGTTATCGCTTTTGATGCAAAATCATGTCCATCGTTTTCAAATCCGGAAATACAAACAAATACACTATTTTTAGTGACTAATCTGGAATCAGTTTCTATCCTTTCATATTCAGCTTTTACAGGAGAATTTATTTCATCGAAGGATATATTATGCTCATCTAAAAATCCGATAATTTCAAGATAGTTTATTAATTTGCTGTGACCAGGCATTTTTCACCAAAATTTGTTTCATTTCCAGGTGGGATCGATTGTGATTTGATAATTCCTCTACCCTGAACGATCAACTTGATTTTTTTTCTATTGGTTTCGGATAAAGCTCTCCTGATCGTCAGTCCAACCAGATCCGGCATTTTATAATCGATCTTATGCTTGTGTTTTAATTTGGGGACATCAATAATGATCTGCACGATTTCTTTCTGATCAAAAGAAACATCGGGCTTTGGAAATTGATTAATAACTACACCTGATCTATTTTTTTCAATTATATTGAAAAGGATGTTCTTCTTTGCCAGAAGTTCTGAAGCTTGCATTCTATCTAATCCGTTCAGATCAGGCATGACGATATAATTTCTGTCCCGTTCCTTGACATCGACAATGATATCCGTTTGCGGCAGGTTGATAAGTTTATTAACAATATTTCTGAAGGTTGGAACAGCAGATAAAGTTGCATAATAAGAATATGATTCATAATCAGCTTCATCAAATAGGATAACCATCACATATTCGGGTTTATCAACCGGAAAGAATCCGGCAAAAATCGAAGTGTATTTATCTTCGGAATAAACTCCGTTGACAGCTTTTTCTCCAGTACCGGTTTTTCCCGCGATTTCCAGATAATCCATTTTCAGAGATTTTGCAGTTCCGTGATCGACAACTCCCTTTAAAAAATCTTTCAATGTATCCAATGATCTTTTATCTGATATTTTTCTTAAAACTTTTGGTTTGAATGATTGCACGACCTTACCGGAGTCATCTCTGATCTCTTTCAATATATAAGGTTGCAGAATTTTTCCACCATTTGCAAAAGCACAGTATGCTCTCGCTAATTGCAAAGCTGTTACTGAAATTTCCTGACCAAAAGAAATCGAATGTAATGAATAACCTTGCCAGTCTTTCAATTTACGAAAAATTCCGGTTGTTTCTCCATATAGATTTGAACCTGTTTTCTGACCGAAGCCAAGTTCGATCATTCGATCATAAAGGAGTTTACTTCCGATTTTTTCAACGATCCTGCTGATCCCGACATTACTTGAAAGAGCAATAATATCTTTGAAGCTCAAAGTTTTATAATCGTGTTCATGGGCATCTGTAATGATTCTGTTGCCTATACGATAATTCCGACAATTGATCTTATCTTCCGGTTTATAAATATTATTTTCAATTGCCAGTAAAGCGGTAATCGGTTTCATGGTTGAACCGGGTTCAAAAAGAAATGAAACAGGAAGATTTGGTAATGATCGAAGGCTGGCTGCTGATTTATTTTTATCGTTTTTGGAAATTCCTGACATAGCAATTATTTCACCTGTTTCAGCTCCCATGATAATCCCGATGGCATTTTTTGCTTTATATTTTTCCAAACCGATTTTCAGGTTTTCTTCTAATATTTCCTGGAAGTTACAATCGATAGTTAAGATCAGAGAATTTCCATTTACAGCAGCTCGTTTTTTCAAAAACAGGAAAGGTATTTTCTTGTTTTTAGCATCGATGATCTTTTCTTCCCAACCGTAAATTCCCTTCAACTCATTATTATATGTCGATTCGATTCCGGTTATACCTTCGACCGTGTAAATTGACTTTGAGTTTCCCGAATTATCCTGTCTCTTTTTTCTGACCATTCCCAAAAGCCTGACAGCAAGATCATTTTTTGGATATGACCTTTTTAATTTACTGAAATTCTGAACTAATCCTCGAATTCCTTCCTTCTGGAATTCTTTTTTGATCAGAACCAGCCGTGATTCGGTTATATTTTCCGAAATAAAAATACTTGTATTTTGAGGATTTCGGTTGAGTTTCTGCAGAATTTCATTTTTACCAAGATCTGTATTCCTGGAAATAATATCACTTATTTTTTCAAAAACATCAGAAATATTTTTTTCTTTATTTTTCTTACAGTCATGAAAAATAATATTTCTATCAATATCAATTTGGAAATGTTTGATGGAACTTACAAATAGTTCTCCATTTCTGTCATAAATATTTCCCCGATAAGGAATGATTATCTGTTTGGAAGGATTCTGTCTGATATTGATAGTTGTTTGAAAATTAAAAGGATCCATGATCTGGATAATAAATAAATAGGTTATCCATAAAAGTGTAAATAGAGATACAACAATAAGGAAAATGGTAAATCTTGATTTCATGTTCTAAAAAAAATTGCTCACCTCCCGCAGGAAGTGAGCAATTTGCCTGACTACTTTGTTAGCGCTTCTGCGGAGGGAATAATATAGTCTATCAAACAGAAAGTTTCCTTCCTGTTATCGATCTTGATATTGTGGATGTTGCTCGTATCATCCGGATAGAACATATTTAATTTTTCAATTGCTAATTTCTGTATTCTTTCCCGTGAGCATAATTTGCTGTTTATATTGAGATAATTCAAATTAAGGTCTTTTTTGGAATTATAGATCTCGATCAACCTGTTACTTTCCCGCTCATATTTTATGATCTTATGTTTATTATAATAATGGGAAAAAACTGTGGTTAAAAATATTATTAATAAAAGAATAATTTTATATTTCATCAACCTCCCCCTTTTTTTCTGCAATTCTTAATTTTGCACTGCGCGCCATTTTATTACTTTTTATCTCTTCAATTGATGGAACGATCGGCTTTTTGGTAATGATCTTCAAAGTTGATTTTTTATTACAAACACATTTAGGAAAACCCGGTGGACAAATG
>DRTC01000448.1 GCA_011372345.1 Candidatus Cloacimonadota bacterium | reverse complement strand
GTGTTTCAATGGTTAATTCTCCAAATCCCTTTGATACTTGCGTCCATAATTCTCCCATTTTCAGGAAATGGATCTTCCGATTTTCTGCTTCGATGTGGATTTTCAAACTGCTGTTGGGAAATAATTTTACAATGGAACTCTCATCGATGAATTTGATAGCAGCATAAGAATCTTCCATGCTGATCAATTCATCATCATTATAAAGCTCATCTCCCTTTTTGACATCCGAAGTTTTGGCTTCTCTTTTCAGGTCTACATCACCTTTGACATTTAAAGTGAGAGCTATATGTTCCTGTGAAAAAAGATAACTCCCTAATAAAACCTGGATGATCATTAAAACTAATAATCGGTATTTTTTCATCTAAATCCTCCTGTATTTTCAATGTCATTCCAAGGAATCTTATTATCTTTGAGATTCTTCGTGAAAGAAGCAAGAAGAATTCCTCAGAATGACAAAGTCATTCAAATATTAAATTTCGATTCTTTTATACTTCATTCAAAAAAAGGGTGTTTATTGTCCATAAAAAAGTTTTATCTTGCCAAAAAAAATAGATTTAAAAGGTTTCATTTCCGGATCAAAACTTGGAGAATCTATGCAGTATAAATATTTGGAAGAATGGGTTTTAGTAAATGAATCATTCAATTTGATCTTTACTAAAATCGTAAAATTTGAAGATCAGTATGCTTTCCTCTTTTCAAAGAATAAAAAAACTCTCCAAATAAATCTTTCTCCGGAAAATAGTTTCTGTTTTTTTTCAAAAATAAAAAAACTGCCATTTTCAGATGTCAGAGAATTGAAAATTTTCAATTCTCACTTGAGAAATGCAAACTTTGAAAATATCCGTATTTTTGAAAAAGACAAAATATTAGACTTCCTTTTCTCAAAAATTGATGTTTACAATCAGAAAATTGAATATCACTTAATTATTGAACTTATCCCTCATTATCAAAATATTATTTTGCTCAAAGAAAATAGAATAATCATTGATTGTCTGAAAAAGGTCAGTTTTGCAGAAAACCGTTTTCGTCAGATTTTACCTGGAATTAAGTATGAACCTCCGCAAGCAGAATATGAAAACATTAAAGAAAAGATCGATTATCCTCTGACTTATGATGATAAAGGAAAAATTATTGAAGGATCAAATGCTCAGGGAGGTTTTAATGATATTAATGAATTGTTTGAAAAGCTTTATTACGAACATATTTTCGTTATTAGAAATGAGAAATTAAAAAGGCGGAAAATCTCGAACTTGAAAAAACAAATTCAGAAAAAAAAACATAAAATTGAGAAATTGGATAAAGAATTTTCTGATGCCAGAAATGAAGAAAAATGGAAACAATTTGCTGAACTTCTGAAAGCAAATTACAGAAATATAAAACCGGGAATGGATTCTATTAATGTGAAAAACTATTATCAACAAGGATTCCCGGAACTGAAAATTTCTTTATTTCCGGGAAAAAATGCTCAGCAGAATATTGATCTTTATTTTAAAAAATATCGGAAAGCAAAAAATGGAAAAAAAATCATTGCTCTGCAAATCAACAAAACGAAAAAAGAAATTGAAATTTTAAATGAGGAAATTCAAAAGCTCCGGGAAAGCGATTTTTTTCATGATATCAATAAAAAGGATAAATCAAAATTAATAAAAGAGAAAAAAAAATACCGGAAATTCAAAGTTGATGAAAATTGGGAAGTTTTTATCGGACGCACAAATAAGGAAAATGATCTGCTGACCACAAAACTGGCAAAACCGCATGACTGGTGGTTTCATACCAGGATTTTTCACGGAACTCATGTGATCTTGAGAAATTTTGGAAAAAAAGAATTACCGGAAAATCTGAAACGGCTTTGCTGCAGATTAGCTGCATATTACAGCAAAGCAAAAAAATCAACGAATGTTCCTGTGGATTATACACAAATTCGATATGTTCGTAAACCGAGATCAAGTCCGGCAGGTTATGTGATTTATTCAAACCAGAGGACCCTTTATGTCGATCCAATAAGTATGAGAGAAGCTATTGAAAAGGTTGGAAAATGAAAGAAAAAGAAGAAATAATCGGTCTTGACCGGAAAATCGTTAAATTATCCAAATTTTGTCCTGAGTGGATCACACTATATAGAAATGAAGAAAAAATATTGGAAAAAGCGATCGGAAGTTTGGTAATCGATATCCAGCATATTGGCAGCACATCTATTCCCTGGCTCTGTGCGAAACCGATCATCGATATCCTGATTGGAGTCGATTCGATGAAGACTGCTGATAAAACCATAAAGATCATGGAAAAGATCGGTTATCAATTCAAAGGTGAAGCAGGAATTCCCGGTCGTTATTTTTTTGTAAAGGGAAAAGAAGACAAACGCACTCATCACTTGCATATGATCGTCTATAATACCGAGCGTTGGAAAAACTATTTGCTCTTTCGAGAACGTTTGCATAGAAGTAAAGCCGTACGGGAAGAATATTGTAAATTAAAGATCAAATCGGCGGAAAAATATCAATATAACAGAGAAGCGTATACAGAATCAAAATCGGAATTCATTCAGAAAACTCTGAAAGATGCAAAAAATGTAAAACAATCATCTTGATTGTGACAGATCAATGCTGATCTATAAGCAAGACTTGAGTTGTAATGACTGCAGGGAACGCGACTCAAGAATTGCGGCAAATTGAAAACTGCTTTCAACTCGCACTTCCTCCGGTCGTTGCAAGTCGAGTTCAGTTTTAAAAGTAAAAGAAAAGAATGTTCAGTAATTTTTATTATTGCCGTATATGTCCTCACAAATGTGGAAAAGATCGAAGAATAAATGATGGTTTTTGTCAAAGCGGAATAAAACTGAAAATAAATTCCTGGCAGAAACATTTGGGAGAAGAACCGGTTATCAGCGGAACTAAGGGTAGCGGGACCATTTTTTTCAGCAATTGCAATTTGCGATGTGTTTTTTGCCAGAATTATCAGATCAGCCAACTTGGTTGGGGACAGGAATATTCGATTTCCGAACTCGTAGAAATTATCTTGGAATTACAGAATTCCGGTGTTCATAATATCAATTTTGTATCCCCGACTCATTTTTCGTTTCAGATCAGGGAAGCGATTTTGATTGCTAAAGAAAGAGGTCTGGAAATTCCTCTCGTCTGGAATTCTAACGGGTATGAACTTCCTGAAACTTTAGAAATGATGGCTGGTCTGATCGATATTTACATGCCTGATTTCAAATATTTTTCGGCAGAGAGCGGATTAAAATATTCATTGATCAAGGATTATCCAAAATATGCCAAACTATCCCTGGAAGAAATGCAAAAGCAGGTAGGATTATTAAAGTTGGATAAAAACGGAATTGCAGAAAAAGGTGTTCTGATTCGGCTTTTGATGCTTCCGGAAAATAAAAATGGAATCGATGGAATTTTGAAATGGATCGCAGAAAATCTGGGAAATCAGACATTTATCAGTCTAATGGCTCAATATTATCCGACATATCGAGCAAACGAATTTCCTGAAATAGATCGATCGATTACACCTGAAGAATATCAATTTGCAGTTGAAATTTGTGAAGATTTAGGATTTGAGAATGGTTATTTTCAGGGAATGAGAATTACTCCGGAATGGACACCGAGATTTAAGAGATAAAGTGCCAATTTGACGAATACAAATCAATAATTGAAGAGATAAAGTAATGTTTTGACGAGGGCAAATCACCAATGAAGAGATAAAGTACCTAATTTTTCTTCAAAAACAAGTTTTGAGAAAAGACCAATCTTCGATTGGGACACATTCTTGTTCCCAAATTCTCCCGAAAGCTTTCGGGAGGAATACAACTGATAAAGAAATTTCATTTCGAATAATACTTTCTCGCAC
>DRTC01000447.1 GCA_011372345.1 Candidatus Cloacimonadota bacterium | reverse complement strand
TACAAAGTTTATTCATCGGATGATCCGTACGGAACATTTACGGAAGATACAAGCGGAACTTTTGTCGATGAAAGTTGGAGTGCTGCTGTTCCGAATGGTTTGAAATTCTATTATGTGACGGCATTGAATTAGTAAAAAAAGGCAGACTGGACTTCATCCATCAGCTGACGGATGGAGTTCAGGATGCTAAACAAACAAGGAAATAGGAGAGAGGAAAAATCTAAAAAGTATTATAATCCTGATTTGTTTGGGGATTATCTGCTCCACGCCTTGAAAGGCTTGGCAATTCATGAGTTGCCACGAGATTCATCTCGTGGGATAGAAAGCCTTCCGAATCCTTGTTCATCAGAAAATTGAGAGAAGGCTTCGGAAGGAATTTGCGTCATTCTTTCCGAAGTTTCCTTCGAAGAAATTCTTTCTTATAAGATTCGGAAAGTTTTATCTCGCATCATACAAAACAGGAAAAAATTTGACAGATATGAAGGAAAAAAGAGCATCAGGTTTAGAAATATTATAGAGGAAATTTATGAAGAAGCTAATCTGTCTTTTTGCAATAATTATATTTATACAAAATTTTATTAATGCAGATTTAACCGATGGTCTCGTTGCCCATTATCCTTTCAACGGTAATGCCGACGATGAAAGCGGAAACGGACTGGATGGAATTGTTACCGGAGCGACTTTAACGACAGACAGATTCAGTAATACAGATTCCGCCTATTATTTCGATGGAATAAATGATTTCATCGAGTTCGGAGATCATTTCGATCCGGGAACGAATAGCTGGTGCATTAATTATTGGATAAGAACTATCCAGACTTCCCGGTTTGATAGTGATAAACGGGAAGGTTCTGCCAATCCCAATCAATATGGGATTATTATTGTCGGCAACCATCCCAGTCAGTATGAACAGCATTTCAGGATTGGGATGGAAATTCTGGACTGGGATTTTACTTTTTACGATAATGCCTGGCACAATATCTGCTTGATGCGGGATGTTAATAATGCAAAACTAAAAGCGTATGCAGATGGAAATTTCATCGATGAGATTTCGATAACGATCGAAAATATTCATAATGCGGCTTCATTCAGATTAGGATGCAGTCATTTGAATACAAATTTCTTCGAAGGAAAATTCGATGACATCCGTTTCTATAACCGTGTCTTGACCGAGGATGAGATCGAAACCATCTACCATCAAGACGGCTGGGATTCGGAAATCGACGGACTGGTCGCGTACTATCCCTTCAATAACAATGCTGATGACGAAAGCGGGAACGAACATCATGGAACTGTTTATGGAGCAATTATCGGCGAAGACAGGTTTGGAAACTCCAATGCAGCTTATGAATTTGACGGAACAGATGATTTTATCGATTGTGGTCTCGATCCTGACCTGAATATCACAACTCATCTTTCCGTCAGTTGCTGGGTAAAATATTACGATTATAATTACGGCAGTTTGTATCATCCCGATTTTATCAGCAATGCTGATTATGCGTTAAGCACTCACACGCAAGATTGGAAAGGTTACCTGGTTGGAACTACTCGAAATCATCCTTCTCCGCAATTCAACGGAACTATGAAATTCACTGTTCTTAAACCTTATGAGAATTACGGATTAAGAACCGATGATCGTTATGACGATGATAAATGGCATCATGTTGTGTCTGTCTTCTATCCCGGACATTATCTGCGTCTTTATGTGGATGGTGAAATCGTTGAGCAGGATACGGTCACAATTTCGTCTTTCACTGCTTCGGATCTACCATTAAGTATCGGTCGTGGTTATGAGAATGATGAATATCATTATTTTGACGGATTGATCGATGATATCAGGATCTATAATAGAATTTTGAGTGAGGAAGAAGTTTCGGATTTTTATCACGAGAATGACTGGATGCTGGCTCCGGATGTTACGATCGAGATAATCGGTAATAATGTTGAACTTAATTGGACATATATAGTTGGAGCGAACTCCTATCGAGTTTATTCTTCGGAAAATCCGTATGAAATAATGGAAAATTGGATATTGGAAGAAGAAGTGACCGAAGATAATGATTGGAGCGAACCGGTTAATGGGAGTAAGTTTTATATTGTGAGAGGAGTGCAGTAGGATAGAATATAGAAAAAAACTTACCAGGTTCAAAAGAACTCTGGAAGTTTATGAAATTTCAGTGCTTTTCAGTGTTTAATAAATCCAACCTCACACCAACTCAAACTTCTTCATATAAAGCGTACTCAAGTTTAGTTTCTTCAACTTCGAACTCAAACTTCCCGCCAGTTTATTCACCACATCATAACCGAGTCTGGGACGGGATTCCATCAGTCTTTCTAAACGCTCGATATTGATCTTTATCAATTTGGAATTGCTGGTCAGGATAACATTTGCGCTACGCGGACTTTTATCGATGAGAGCCATTTCTCCGCAGATATTTCCTGAACTCAAATTTCCAACTATCTGTTTTCCGGTTGTAACTTCCGCACTTCCATCGATGAAAATATAGAGATTATCAGGTTCTTTATCCTGTCCAATAAGTATATGACCTTTTGGAAACTCCACAGTTCTTGCAATCCGAGCCAGATGATAAAGTTCACCGTCAGCCAGATCTTTGAAGAGTTCTGTTTTACGAGCAGCATCTGTGATTTCCATACCGAGCATGCGATCTTCAAAACCTTTTTCCACGATTTCTATTATTTTCTGTCCCGGTTCGAGCAGTCTCATTTCCCCTGGATCATATTGACAACAGAGTTTTGTCATCCGAATAACATCGAGCCGCTCAACTTGTTGAAAAACCATAGAAGGGCAATACGCTATTGGGACAAAACCGAGTCTTTCAAAAGTTCTCTGGATTTTGGGTGAATAAGCTGAAATATCTACTTCCATATAATCTACCTGGAATTCTTCCCGTGCTATTCGATCTACTTCTGATAATAAAAATCCTTTAACAGCATCATCGAATTCGATCAATTCAAAGATACGGATTTTCTTATCTATCGGATCATGAATGAAACCGACCGCACCGAGAACAGCATCTCCTTCTTTCGCGATCAAGTAATTTGTGGTTGGATCACCTATCCTGAAAAAACCATGAGATAAGGAAAAATTCCCGAAAATCTCACGGTTGGAAACTCTTCCTCTTTCAATTCGAAGTAAAGATGTAACACCTTTCTGCTCTTTCAGATGCTCAATTTTATAACCTTTCCCGATCGGATAACCATCGACTTCGTTTTCAACGATTATGTCTACCGGGTAATTCATATTTTTGAGAACAGTTTGAGCAAGAACCGAAGCTTCCGAAATAACTCGTGGATTATTCTTCCGCAGTTCTTTTGCCATGCCTTGAGTTTTTATATAAAAGAGAGTGCTTTCCCGGTGTTTACCAAACAGGTATTTCATCGGTTCGAAACCACAGGCTGTCCAATGCAGTTCCTCCAGAATTTTCTGGCTTCCGCGATGAGGTGTGCGTGCTTCTCCCATCAGGAATTGCACTCGATCTGTTGTTTTATCGATCAGGATTTGAGTTAGTTCCGTATATAATCCTTTTCCCCTGTATTTTGGATCAGTTGTAGCAACGAGTCTGCCAATTTCCCCGATCATATCATCCAGACCTCCGGAGGTCAGCATCATGGATACTGTGGCAACGATTCTATTATCCATTTCCATGATCAGGAAAAAAGTGCCGTCATCATAAACTGCTTTTTTCAGCCATTCCGTATCATAAAATCCTTTGAATGGGTATTCCTTGCCGTAAACCTGGACGAACAGATCACGGATCTGGTTTACATCAGTGTCTCGAGCTTCTCTAATTGTTTTCATAATTCATTCTCCAACAATTTTCAATTCCAAAAAAGAATTTCAGCAATTTCAATGTCAAATGAAATCTCAAATTTTAATTGCGATCTATCTCGAAATGATCATCTTTCCGGAAATAAGTTGATGATCTTTTGTTTTGATCTGATAGAAATAAACTCCCGGTTTTACTAATTTCCCCGATTCATCTTTTCCATCCCAATTCTTGGAGTAAAGCAACTGTGTTGCTTTTGCATTAACATGGTTAATGCAGTCCAAAGTTTTGATTTGCTGTCCTTTGATATTATAAATATTGACCTCTGTGATCTCTGTGTCTCTGTGGCATGAAAATGAAATCGTTGTTTCCGATTGAAATGGATTTGGATAATTATAGATTTGATTATCCTGTATTTCCGGATAAATTTCGTCGATTGAACTTCCTTCATCCTGAATCGCGATATGAACTGCTCCGATCGCAACCACATATTCGGAGAGAAATTCTTCGTTCAGATCATATATTCTGACAATCGAATTTTCGATCCAATTACCCGCATCGACAACAGCAATATTTTCCGAATTAGCAGCAATCGAAGAACCTCCGGATGAGAAAGGATTTTGCGATGAATGAATAATCTCATAAGTTTCGGCATTATAAGAATATACACCGATTCCCATTCCGTCTCCGAGATAAACATTTCCATTTTGAGCAAAAGTTATATTTGCCGGAGAACCTCCGATTTCAATTGTCTCCATAACTGAATTTGATAAAGGATCGATAATGCAGACTTTACCAAAAATTGAAAAATAATCTCCTGTACAAACTAAATGGATTATATCATCGGCAACTGTGAATGCCTGCGGATTTATTTCCACATCGATGGTTTCGATAACTTCAAATGTGTTCAAATCAATTACAGAGACTGTTCCCGGATTGTAGCTTGGATAAATATAATTTGTATTGGCAACATACAATTTTCCGTCATAAACAACCATTCCTTCGGGAGAATTTCCAACCATAATATCATCTACGACTTGATCTGTCGAAAGATCGATCTTGTAAACTTTTGATGTGAAAAGTCCAGTTACGAATGCAAATCCATTATGGATGATCATATCATACGGATTTGAGGAATTCTCAACAGGAATATTCGCTAAAGTTTCTCCGCTGTTCAAATCGATCTTCTGAACCGAATTGTCTCCGGAATTGACGACATAAATGAAATCCTCGGATAGAATTACTCTGTTTGCATACAAACCGATCACAGAAAAGGCATTGTTTACATATCCTGTTTCCAGATCGATTTTCGATAAAGTCTGGCTGTTGGAATTCACGACAAACGCATTCGCTCCAAACAAGTTAAGCATCAGACATAAGTTGAATAATACAACTAATTTTTTCATTTGTTGACTCCTTTTTTATTTTTAACTCACCCTCGTTCCCTCTCTTGAAAAGAGAGGGATGACTTTTTTCCCTTCTCTTTGCAAGAGAAGGGATTAAGGGATGAGTTTTATATTTAGTCCACTCGTTCCCAAACTCCAGTTTGGGAATGTTCGGCTTTGAAAAACTCTGTTTTGAGTAATTAAGATTTTACTCGCGATCGAAATGGAATTTCTTTCCCAATTGTGTTTCTCCCGAAAGCCTTCGGGAGAATTTGGGAACAAGCGACTTCCTCTCCTTTTAGGAGAGGATTGAGGTGAGGTCGGAAAACTTTCCGAATTTTAGTTGGAAGAAATCCTTTGGAGGAAACTTCGGAAAAGATCAATTCATATTCCATATTTTACCTCAAAACAAACCTGCCAGTTCCGTCCCGGTTGCGGCATATATTTATAAAGTTCGTAATCTTCATCAAAAAAATTGTTCACAGCACCTGAAATCCCAAAAATCAAATTTTTATATGGAAAATCGTAAACAAAATCAATGTTGGTCAATTCGTATTCCGGCATAACCAATTCTTCGCTTAATTGATCAGGAGTTGTGTATTGTTTTCCGGTTTTTGTATGCATAATTTTGATTGAGAAATTCTTTATTTCATATTTAAGAATTGCCTGAAAATTATATTGAGGAATGAAGGGAAGAAATTTATTATAAAAATCACCTCCTTTTGTTTTATTTTTGGCAATTGTTTTCAGATAGGAAATTCCGAGATTAAAATGCTTAAAAAAATTGAAATTAGAATCCATTTCAAAATTTGAGATATTCACGGTTTCGATATTTTCCGGTCGCCAATAATCTGTCTGTCGCGTCCAATGGATAAGATTTTTGACGGTATTGGAATGAAGCGATATTTTCAGAGAGTTTTTCAACCATTCGAGTTTCCCGAAAACCTGTCCGCCATTTGAACTTTCAGACTTCAAATCTTCATTTCCATGCGCCTGTCCGTCATTCCAATAAAGATCATAAAAGGAAGGAACTGTGAATCCTGTGCCAAAACTTCCACCAATAATTAAGGTGATAAAAGTATCAAATTTTGTATCTGTATCAAAACGGTATGTCATAAAATTTCCAAAATTATTATGTTTTTCGATTCTTGATGATAAGATTAAATCCGAAGTGAAAGGGAAAAAATCTTTTGTGAATTTTACATTTCCTGAACCAGCATAATTTTCCCGATATTTTTTTTCTATATTAGCATTGGGATTGGTCTCATTTTCAGATGCAAAATCTTCATATTTGTAGGAAGTTCCAAGATCGAAGGTTATGATTTCTTTTTTGAAACTAACTTTTGTGTCAATCCCGCGAGAATTCCTGAAATGATGGTTCAAGATCTGAAACCAACTTGATTCCGTATTATCATAAGATGATCTGTCTTTAAAATAGAAAAGATTGGAAATAAGATTAATTTTAGAAAATTCCTTTTTCAAATGGATTTTATGACGATTTGTTGATCCTTCCAACTTGCTGTTATCATAAATAGTTATGTTCTCGGGTGAGAGATATTTTCGGAAGAATTTCTGAATATCAAAACCATATTCGATTTCCATCGGAAATGAATTCAAACCGATACTGAAATCCAAATCCTGAACACTTTTATCATTATTTTTCAGATTGTTTTCCAAACCGGATTGATTGTTGAATAGAAAATCATTATTGGTGGAATTATGGGCTGCATACAAATAAGAATAGAAATATCGATTGGAAATACTTAAATTCGCATAAGTTTTAGAAAGACCGAATGATCCGATCTTCTGTCCGGTTTTCAGGCTGAATCTTCCATCAGATTTTTTCGTATTGATATTAATAATTCCAGCCATCGATCCGGAACCGAATTGAGCATTATTTTTGATAATTTCGATATTATCGATAATTTCAGCAGGAATGGTCGAAAGATCAAAATCCTGCCCGGACGGATTGAGAGGAATTCCATCCAGCAAAATTAGAGTGTGTTTAGATTTATGACCGAGTAAAGAAACTGTTTTTCGTTCACCCGGAAGATCGACACCCTGAATATAAATTCCCGGAGTTTCTTTTAAAATATCAGCAGCATTATTCTCTGATTTTTTCTCAACTTTGATAACGATCTTATTTGAGGTTTCTGTTAGAACCTGTTTGAAACGCTCTTCAACAACTTCCATTCCTGAAATTTCGATCGCTTTTTTCTTGAGAATGATTTTTTGAGGAATTTTATCTGCAAAAAATTCTAATTCTTCAAAACCGATCTTATGAATTTTTATTTTTTCATTTTCCCGAACTTGATCAAGATCAAAAAAACCGGATCTATTTGAAATTGCGGTTTTACTTTCTGTTGTAATGATGACATTTTCCAGCGGTAAATTTTGGTCATTAACTATTTTTCCGGAAATTTCAAGGCTGTGAAGAGAGGTTAAAAGTATTGTGAAAAGGAAACAGAAAACAAGGAATCGAAGATTGATAACTGATAATTGAAGATTAATTTTTTTTTGCCGCAGAGACACAGAGCGAAGTCCGACTATAGACGGAAGCATAGATTCACTTGTTTGTCTTTTCGGTATATTTCGGTGATCTCGGCTTGTCAGGTTGTAGCGAAGCAAAGTCTGATGGCTCATTTTTATTTTCCGGGATAGATGAGATTAGGTTTACCGGAAAGGGGATTTTTTACGATTTTCAAATTTGTTCCATAAAGTTCTCTGATTGTTTCCGACTTTATTGTATTTTCAGGATTTCCATCAGCAATTATTTTTCCTTCTTTCATCATAATGATCCTATCGCAGTAATCTGCAGCCAGATTGATGTTATGAGAAACAAGGATGATCATTTTTTTATATTCGTGATTAATTTCGGAAAGGAGTTGCATAATTTCCAATTGATGATTTATATCCAGATTCGCAAAGGCTTCGTCCATCAGGATTATTTCCGTTTGTTGAGCAAGAGATCGGGCAATGGAAACTCGTTTTTTCTCTCCTCCGGATAATTGCGAAAACATCTTATTCTTTAATTTGAAGAGATCGAGTTGTTTTAAAATCCTGTCCGTAATTTCCCTGTCTTTTTGTGTATAATTCTGCCAGTATCCGAGATAAGGGAATCTTCCCATGAGGACGAGATCATAAACATGATGATCGAATTGGAGTTTGAAATCTTGCGGAATTAAGGAAATCTCTTGTGCAAGATAATTTTTATTCCATTTTCTAAGAGGTTTATCCTTCAATAGAATTTCACCCTTTTCTATGGATTGAAAACCGATTAAAGCCTTTAATAGTGTTGATTTTCCTGCTCCGTTAGGTCCTAAAAGGGCGCAGAATTCTCCCCTTTTGAAATCCAAAGTTAGATTTTGGATTACAGTTTTATCTTGATATCCTGCTGAAATATTTTTTAATTTTAACATAGTTTTTTCTTTTTTGCCACAAAGACACAAAGATCACAGAGTTTTTATTTTCTTTTTCTGTACATTTCGGTGTTCAATTTTTATTCATGTTTATTAGTGCTCTTCGCGGCTGAATTTTTCCTTAAATCTCACATCAAGAACAAATAATTTGACATCTCATACTAATTTAATATGTTATCCTGAATGGAGGTTGAGAATGCAGATTTCGACGAAAACCGGATACGCTGTCAGAGCCATTTCCGAACTGGCAATCAAATCGAATGGAAAGCCGATTTCTATATCGGAATTATGTTATGATAAGAACCTCCCGATCAAATATGTAGAACAACTTTTCCGGAAATTAAAGAAAAACGGATTAGTAAAAAGTGTACATGGATCAAAAGGTGGATATTTCCTGAATAAAGACATTTCCGAAATATCGCTGAAAGATATTATGAAGGCTGTTGATGATAGTTTTTCTACGAAATTTTGTGTTGATGATAAAGCCCGAATCGATTATTGTTCCGGTTTTCCTTGTGGTTTTCATGAACTCTGGGATGAGATAATAGATCATATCGAAAATTATTTCGAGTCTATAAAGTTGGATGCAATTGTTTCTAATTATGGAGTACAATAATCATGTTATTACTAAACAACGAATTCGTCTCCAAAAAAATATAATGGATGTTTTATTCCAAAAGGAAAGAAAATGAATCAGATATATTTTAATAATTGCTTAACTTCAAAACCTGCTCCGGAAGTGATTGATGCAATGTTGCCATACATGAAAGAGGATTTCCAATTGCCCGGAACTTTTATCGCTAAAGGTGAAAAAATTGCTGCAGACTTGGAAAGTTTCAGGAAAACCGTAGCAGATTCGATGAGTGCAAAACCTTCCGAAATCCATTTCACAACCGGTGGTACATCAGCCAATAACATCGCCATCAAAGGATTTCTTTCTGCTAATGCTCATCAAGGAACTCACCTCATCTGCTCCGTGATCGACTATCCTGATTTGCTGACCAACGCTGCTTTCTTTGAAAAAAGCGGTTTTGAAGTAACTTATCTTCCAGCAGACTGGGATGGTTTCATCGATCTCGAAGAATTAAAAAAAGCGATCAGACCAGATACCATTCTGTTCATGACAACTCTTGCAAATCATACGGTTGGGACGATCCAACCGCTCAAAGAAATCAAGGATATATTAGATGCTGCTGATCACAAAATCGCTGTTCATGTCGATGCTTGTGAAGCGTATGCCCGGATTCCCATAAATGTCCAAGAACTCGGAATTGATCTTATGTCAATCAGTGCTCATAAAATTCACGGACCAAAAGGTGTTGGGGCTTTGTATCAACGGAAAGGAATTCAACTCGCTCAATTTAAACACGGCATCAATCGTGTTGATAATCTGGAAACAGGAGGAATCAGTGTTGCTTCGATTGCCGGATTTTCCAAAGCTGTTGAACTTGCTTTTGATAATTTTGAAGAAAACACTTCCAAGATTCGGAGTTTATCAAACCACCTTTTGCAAAAAATCGAAGAGAAAATCCCATACACAACTTTGAATGGAGCCAGAGGAGAAAAACGAGCACCTCATCACATCAATGTCTCTTTTCAATACATCGAAGGGGAGTCGATCATGATGATGCTGGATTTAAACGGTATTTCTGTGGCAACGGGAAGTGCATGTGCATCGCAAGGTTTGAAAGCGAATTATGTTTTGATGGCTTTGGGAAGAACACATGAACAATCACATGGTTCGATCAAATTTACTTTGAGCAGATATAATACGATGGAAGAAATAGATTTTACAGTTGAGAAACTTGCTGGGATCGTGAAAGAATTGAGATCGAGAAGTCCGTTATATGAAGATAATAGAAATTAGAAATTAGAAATTGGAAATTATCATCGTTATCATCGTTACTAATCCCCTGATTGGTAATGTATTGTAAAACAAGTTGCTAACTTGTTATCTATAAATATCTAGACAATTGGGCAAATTGTTTTACAAAAAAAGGAGAAAATAAAATGCAATATTCACAGAAGGTTTTAGATCATTTGTATTGTAAACAAGTTGCCAACTTGTTATCTATAAATATCTAGACAATTGGGCAAATTTTTTTACGATAAAAAGGAGAAAATAAATGCAATATTCACAGAAGGTTTTAGATCATTTCATGAAACCGCATAATGTTGGTAAAATGGAAAATCCGGATGCGGAAGCAACAGAAGGAAGTCCGGCTTGTGGAGATCAGGTTTCGATCTTTCTGAAAGTCAATCCGGAGAATAATGTTATTGATGATGTTAAATTTCTTTCCTATGGATGTGCTTCCAATATCGCAACTGCCTCTATTATCACGGATTTGGCAAAAGGAAAAACAATCGAGGAAGCAAAAGAAATAACCTGGAAAGGAGCTGCTGAAGCACTTGATGGTCTTCCCCCTGTAAAAATGCATTGTTCCGTTCTGGCAGTCGATACTCTGCATCATGCGATCAAGAATTATGAGATCAAACATCATCTGGCGAAAGAAGATAAATTTTCCAAAGATACGATCATCGAGGAATTAAAAAAGATCATCTATCCTAAAGTTGGAGAAGATATCGTTACGCTAAAGATGGTCAAATATGCCGGTTTCGAAGAAGGAGTTGCTGTCATCGATATCGAGATTCCGAAATTTGATATTCATCGTGATAATGTTGCAGAAGAAATCCGGGAACATTTGGAGAAATTTAAAGAGATCAAGGAAATCAAGATCACGATGTAGATAAATTTGTTGATTTAATTTTGAACTCACCCCCAATCCCTCTCTTGAGAATAGAGGGGAAAACATGGAAACATAAAATCGCTGTATCCATCAGCATTTCTACTCTTTTACAAAGAGAAGTTAGGGAAATCTGAAATATTTCAATGGATTAGAAAACTTAAGACAAGTCAGCCGGCAGTTGCCGTAGAACTTAACTCAAGTTTTCATACTTTTATCTCATCCCACACTATAAAGCTATTAAAGAACTATTTATTTTTTTATTCCCAAACGGATTTTGGGAACGATGTTTTAGTTGATTTTTAGCGTTTGGAAATAATGTTTTTCCATTTACCAGTTTATTCCAATTAAACTTTTTCAACTGATTTCACAGTTTCAACCATTGCGAAGGTTTTTAACCATTCGAAAAGTTTTCCATTTCTCCCTTTCTCCTTGTACATTGTTCCTTGCCCCTTTTTTTCACTTACTTCTTGCCATGATAAACAAGAAAAACGGACATCCGAGAAAAGCGGTTACAACTCCAACCGGAATTTCGATCACTGCGATATGTTTTGCCAGAAAATCGCAGAAAATCAGAAGGACTGCACCTCCGAAAGCCGAATAGATAAGACTGAACCGTTTATTTCCTCCAAACATCATCCTGATCAAATGCGGAACGACAAGCCCGATAAAACCGATAATTCCGGCATAAGCAACCGTTATTCCCGTCAGAATCGAACTTACGACAAAGATTTTCCTTCTTATTTTTTTTATATCGATTCCCAAACTTGATGCTACCAGGTCTCCGGTAGTCAGAATATTCAATTTGTTGGAAAGAGTGAATAGATAAGTCATCAGAATAATGGAAATTCCAAATACAAAGAGGAAAATTTTCCATTCGCTGTTACTGAAGATCCTTCCTAAATTTCCCATCAGAACATTGATGATATTGCCGATATCCTGCTGGTTGAAATACATCAGAAGCGAGATCAGGGCTGAAAAGAACATGCCGATAATGATTCCGGAAAGCAGTAATTTTGTTTTGTTGAAAAATCCTCCGAGATGGGAGAGATACCAGACTAAAATCATGGTCAGGATTGCTCCGCCAAATCCCATTAATGGCATTAAAATGAATAATCCGGAAATTCCTGCTAAAATGCTGCCGAAGGCTGCTCCGGATGAAATTCCTAAAATGTATGGTTCTGCTAGAGGATTATTGAGCATGACCTGGAAAGTGAAGCCGACTCCTGCTAAAATGAATCCGGTCAGGAAAGTCAGCATTAATCTTGGAAACCTGACGGACATCATGATATGGGTAGAAGGTGATTGGAAATTCAGATAAAGATAGATCAAGGCAATTGAAAAAAGTGTGATGATGAGCGAGATTAGAGTTCTTTTTTTCATTTATCTTTTGTTT
>DRTC01000446.1 GCA_011372345.1 Candidatus Cloacimonadota bacterium | reverse complement strand
TGTCAGTCGTTATATCACCATGTTGGATGTCTTCTTCCAAACTTAATTCGATCAATTTTTCAATATTCATAGCGATAAAATAAAAAAAGCATTTACCTGTTCGGGCAAATGCTTTTTTTCTTGTTTGCTTCAATATCAGTAAATTTAAATTTCTTTTTAATTCGTTTCACAATTCTTCCCATTATTTACCTCTGAAAGTTAAAATTTTAGGAAACTTATTTTTGTCAAATATTTCGTATTTTTTGTCATACTGCCCTAAAAAATAAGTTTTGCTGGTTTCTCTAAAAAATAAAATACAAAATTATTTCAGTAAAAAATTGCAATTTCTTTCGAAATTTTACCTCTTCAAAGTCATCTTTCTGGTTACTGCTTGTTTTCCGTTAAATAGTCTTGCAAAATAAATTCCAGATGAAACGAGTTTTCCTTTTTCATCTTTTCCATCCCATATTTTAGAGTAAAGTGATTGTGTCGCTTTTACATCCAATACATCCGACAGATTTTGGATGCAGCCCAAAGTCTTCACCTTTTGTCCTTTAATGTTATAAATATTTATTCTTGCACACTTCGATTCCTCTGCGGTAAGGTTAAAGTAAATTGTTGTTGAAGAAGTGAATGGATTTGGATAATTTACAAGAGATACTTGAATTTGCTCATTTTCGATCAAATCTTCTGAAACGGAAGTGTCATCTTCGATCACAAAATCCCAGATTCCGCGTCCATAAGTTCCAAACCGAACCGTATTGATGGCAGGAACATAATCGACTGTCCAGTAAACCTGATCAGGTCCGGAAACTCCGGCAAGATCAATCCATTCTCCACTGCCATTGATTTCATAAGCGTACGGACCAACTTCAGTAGCTGCAAAAAGATATGTTTCGGAGATAGCGAGTTCAAAGACAAGAGTGTTGGGTAAACCTGCATCCATTGCCGAAAATGTGTGCCCACCATTCTCCGAAACATAAACAGCAGGATTGGAATAACCGCTTCCGGCAATATATATTTTTCCCATATCGGTTGGAGACGCAATGATGGAAGAACCGTAAAAATAATGGCTGTGAGGTCCTTCAAATTCAAGTGTAAATTGCCAGTCAATTCCTCCATTATGAGAATAAAAAAATCTTCCGTCAGTAGTCAGAACATACCTGTTATCAGGATCAAGCGGAGAATAAGCCATTGCTGAAACTTTTGTGCCATTATGTCCTTCTGCAAAATTATACATTTCTTCCACTGCAGTAATATCTCCATTTTGATAAAATAGATGCCAAAGATGAGCATCTCCATTTGAACCTCCACCGGCAACATAAACATTTCTCGGGTTCAAAGGATCTTCCATCAAAGGCGGCATCCAGAGATAATTGTTTCCTTCAAAATACCACCAAGAATTATTCGTATTTTCCGTAGCGTCGGGATAATAAATTGCAAATCCCGGATAGACCGACCAGACGCTGTTGCCGTTATCTCCGGAAACAATATGTCCGTAATCTCCGCTGATGATTTGCGTCAAATCCATAATTCCGCCCTGGTCATTCAAAGTTCTCTGAAAACCCTGATCCTGACTGCCGGCAAAGACGATGCGATGATTAAGACGATGCGTGTAGGTCGAGTAATATTGGCTGATCCGTAATCCGGAGAGAGAAATATTCTGAACAGTTAAAAGATCATCATAAGAAGCATAAGTTCCGCCATCTGTAGAGATCAACGCAAACTCAAAATTGTCGCCGATCCGAAAAATATCGATTCCGGGAATATCAGCATGCAGCATAGAATCCATATCATCGTAATATTCCCACCATTCATTGAGTTTTGTCCAATTCGATCCGCCATCAAAACTGCGGAAACATTCCATTCCTCCTACATAAATTTTCATTGGATCCAGTGACGAACAGGCAAAACTATTTTTGGTGAACGGAATCAGGTAATCACCTTCGATCTGGCTTTTATACTGCCAGTTGTAACCTCCATCTGTCGATTGATAGAAATATGCAATATCGTTAGCTCTGAACATGGCATAAAGGTAGAGTGAGGATTGAGTTTCACAACCGATCAATATCGTTTTGGAAATTGCATTTATGGAAAAATCAAGGTTGAAAGTCGTAACCAACACAAAATTTTCATTCTCTAATTTAAAGAGCATATTCCTGTTCAGAAAAAACACAGATGGAGAACCGTATTTCGGACTCCAGATATCCATTTTGCCGGAACCAACTACAAATGTTCCGATTTGTGAAAAAGTCTCACCGAGATCGGTTGACCTGTAAATAATGCAATTCCCGGAATTTTCTCTCACCACATACATCGTATAATTCCCGTCATTGACGATTATTCCTCTTCTTAATCTTCCTGATGAACTGAATCCGGAAGCAGTATTCCAGGTCAATCCCTGATCATCCGTGTAATAAACAACTGCCGGAGAATCCTGCACTACGATCAATCGGTTTTGATTTCCATTCGGAACAACTTTGATCATCTGTATATTATTGATCTTGAGATAATCATTAAGCGAGCTTGTCCAGTTTCCTTCCAGGTCTCCAATCCAGATGTTATTTCCTTGAGATGCTCCGTAAATGATGTTATTTTCGACATCGTAATCTGTCGTAAGCATCCTGCCGGAAAGATTGTTGCTGCCTTTTTCTTCCCAATATCCAACCAGATCGCGGTTGTTAAAAGTCTCGCAATATTTTCCTGTTGTTGGAAGTTCTCCGGAATTTACCAATTTCTTTCTCAAGGCTAATTTCTGCGTGTTTTTTTCTAACCTGGTTTGTTCATCGATCTTTCTCCAATCGACTCCCGGAGCAGTTCTGTGCATATTTTCGATCCATTGTTTGCGGTTTTTTTTGAATTCCTTTTTTGCTTTTTCCATTTGCAGATATTCGGTTGGAGAAGGATTTTTACTCAAGATTGGAAGAGGAGATTTCTCTTTTTGAAAAGGTTTATATTTCACAAAGAAAACAGATCCGATAAATATCGTAATTATTGAGATTATTATAACTTTTTTCATATCAACTCCAAAGTATCACAATCAATCCTGATTGTATTTTCGTAAAACAAGATTCCAATCTTGTTGAACAGATCAATTTGGCAAATTGATTCACATTCTCAAACAGGATTGTTTGAGATACTTCGCATATTTTTATACTCATTTATTAATCCGTTTGTCGAAGGATCGTGACTGGAAATTTGTTTATCGCTTTCCAGTTCAGGAAGAATCTTTTTTGCCAGTTGTTTTCCCAGTTCAACTCCCCATTGATCGAAACTGAAGATGTTCCAGATGATGCCCTGCACAAAAATCTTATGTTCATACATAACGATCAGACTTCCGAGAGTTCGTGGTGTTAATTTTTTAAATAAGATCGAATTTGTTGGTCGATTTCCCTGGAAAATTTTGAAGGGAAGTAGTTTTTCTATCTCTTCTTCTGATTTTCCGGAGTTTTTCAATTCTTCGATGACTTCGTCTTTATTTTTTCCCTTCATCAATGCTTCGGTTTGAGCAAAGAAATTGGAAAGTAGTTTTTGGTGATGATCTCCAATCGGATTATGCGAGATTACCGGAGCCAGAAAATCGCAGGGGATCATTTTTGTTCCTTGATGAATAAGTTGATAAAAGGCATGCTGTCCGTTCGTTCCCGGTTCTCCCCAGATGATCGGTCCGGTTTGATATTCGACCTCTTTTCCATTTCTATCTACATATTTTCCATTACTTTCCATATCTCCCTGCTGGAAATATGCTGCAAACCTGTGCAGATATTGATCATAAGGTAAAATCGCTTGCGATTCTGCACCGAAGAAATTATTATACCAAATTCCGATCAGAGCCAGAACTACCGGTATATTTTTCTCAAAAGGAGTTGTTCTGAAATGCTGATCCATTTCATAAGCACCTTGCAGCAATTCCTGAAAATTATCAAATCCGATAAAGCAGGCAATGGAAAGTCCTATCGCGCTCCACAGCGAATACCGTCCTCCCACCCAATCCCAGAAAACGAACATATTTTCCGGATCGATGCCGAAATCTTCCACGGCAGTTTTGTTCGTGGAAATTGCCACGAAATGTTTTTTGATGTAGTATTCATTTTTTGCTTTTTCCAAAAACCACTTTCTGGCAGAATATGCATTTGTCATTGTTTCCTGGGTGGTAAAAGTTTTGGATGCGATCATAAAAAGGGTTGTTTCAGGATCAATATCTTTCAAGGTTTCCGCAATATGTGTTCCATCCACATTAGAGACAAAATGAACATTCAGGTTCGGCTTCCGATAATGTTTCAAAGCTTCCGTAACCATAACCGGACCTAAATCCGAACCGCCAATGCCAATGTTTACAATATCTGAAATCGCTTTTCCGGTAAATCCTTTCCATTCTCCGGAAATAACTTTTTCTGAAAAAACCTTCATTTGCTCAAAAATAGCATTCACTTCCGGCATTACATCTTTTCCATCGACATAAACCGGAGTTTTGGAAAGATTTCTCAAAGCAGTATGAAGAACAGCCCGGTTTTCGGTTTCATTGATCTTTTCTCCGGAAAACATTTTCTCGATCGCATCTTTCAGATCGACTTCATCGGCAAGTTCCAGCAGTAATTTAAATGTGTTTTCGGTTATGATGTTTTTGGAAAAATCAACGAGAATATCTTTAAATTTCAATGAGAATTTCTCGAATCTTTGTTCATCATTTTCGAAAAGGTCTTTCATCTGAACTGATCTCATTTTCTGAAAATGTGTCTTAAGTTTTTTCCATGATTTGGTTTGGATTGGATTTATTCTTTTAAGCATTTTGGATTCCCTTACTTCTAAATTCCTACTTAATTCTCCTTTTAAAGAAACAAAATTGTTCTTTCTTTTAAGAACTGCTTTATTAGTTGTCTAAACCTTTTCATAAATTGCTCCGGAAACAACAAAAATATTTAGAAGCGAATATTTGTTTGAGAACATATATGTCAACAGTTTACTTGCTCTCAGTAAGAGAAATTACCCTCTGATCTGCACAGAAAAGTAACGAGAAAAGAAATCCTTTACAAATAAGTAAATACTAAATTAAAGAGACTTGCCAAATTTTCGACATTTGGCAAGTTTGTGTTGAAGTATCTGTAGGAGACATAATGTATAAAAAACCAATTTTCTGGATAATTTTCACGATTCTCGTCGTCTTGAGTATTTTCTTTGTTTTGAAGAATTTCTCAAAAGTTTTCTCGTTCGTAAATCTTGATATTTCCATGGATCGGAATCAGGCACTCAAGCAGGCTTCCTTGATAGCAGAAGAATATGATCTTGGTCCTGAAAAATATGAAAAGGCAGTAATTTTTGATGACGATCATTTTACACAGATCTATGTTGAACTGGAAGGCGGAGGAAAGGAAGTTTTCAATGAGATGCTTAAGGGTGAACTTTACAAACCTTATAAATGGCAGGTTCGTCTTTTCCGGGAAAATGAAACAAAAGAAGCAAAAATCTGGTTTACGCCTGATGGAAAAATTTATGGCTTCAGGGAAAAATTACCGGAAACGGAAGAAGGAACGAACATCTCACCCGATTCCGCCAGGTTTGTTGCAGAAACTTTTGCTACTGAAAAATGGAATATTAATCTTGATGAATTTGAATTAGTAGAGGATAAAAAGAACGAAGTTACCTGCGGAAGGATCGATCATACTTTTGTTTATGAAAGACCGGAACTAAAGCTCGAGGAAGCACGATATCGCCTGCAGATCACAGTCAGCGGGGATAAGGTTACGGAAATTCGTCATTTTATGAAAATTCCGGAAGCATTTAAAAGACGCTACCAGGAAATGCGATCTGCAAACGATACGATCGCCAGCGGAGGTATGATCGCCATGGTGATCCTTTATGGAATCGGCGGTATAATTATCGGTAGTTTTATTTTAATGAGAAAACGCTGGATCCTCTGGCGGAAAGCAGTTCTCTGGGCTTTTATCGTTGCTTTTCTGGGATTTATCGCAGGTTTTAATTATTTGCCTTTATACTGGAACTGGTACGATACAGCTCTATCCAAAAATGCCTTTCTCTTCCAGCAGATAATCCAATCATTAGTCGCTTTCATAACCGATTTCCTGCTCCTCGCTCTCACTTTTATTGCTGCGGAAAGCCTGACCAGAAAAGCATTTCCCAATCATATCCGTTTCTGGGAGATATGGAAAAAGGATGTGGCTAATTCCAAACGAGTCATCGGAAACACGATTTCAGGATATTTTGTTTCTACTATGTCGTTAGTTTTTGTTTTAAGTTTCTATTTTGTTACTACAAAATACTTCAACTGGTGGAATCCTGCTGGATTATTAATTGAACCAAATACACTTGCTACTGCATTTCCCTGGTTATCTGCTATTGCTAATTCCCTGCATGCCGGCTTCTGGGAAGAGTGTCTTTTTCGGGCAATTCCTTTGGCAGGAGCAGTTTTGATCGGAACAAAATTAGGAAAAAAGAAACTATTCCTCGGAATTGGTTTGATCATCCAGGCTTTGATCTTCGGTATGGGACATGCGAATTATGCTGCTCAACCCGCCTATGCCAGAGTTGTTGAACTGTTCATTCCATCTTTATATTTCGCCTTCCTTTATCTGCGTTTCGGACTGCTGACCGGAATTCTTATGCATTTTGCTTTCGATGCCATCCTGATGTCACTTCCCATCTGGATCAGTTCTACCAAAGGCATCTGGATTGGAAGATCAATTTTTCTTATCCTCTTCTTCATTCCGTTATTCATTGTTATTTATCGCTGGTTTCAATCAAAAAAGTTAGTAGAGATCAAAGAAGAAAATCTGAATAGATCATGGCAACCGGTTTTCAAAAAAGAAAAAGAAACGGTAGTCGATGAAAAAATACCAACAACAGGATTCAATCGAAAAAGCCTGAAATGGCTTCTCATTTTTGGAATTATTGGCATATTCCTCTGGTTCGGATTTTCCGACTTTCATAATTATTATCTTCCTTTAAAAATCAGCAGGAAACAAGCGATCGCAACTGCTAAACAAGAACTGCAAAGACAGGGAATCGAACTTTCCGACAACTGGGAAATCCTGGCTGAAATCTGGAATCAAACAACCAGCGAACATAGGTTTATCTGGCAGGAAGGCGGGAAAGATATTTTTCAAAAATTCATCGGGAAATATATCAAGGCTGCTTCCTGGAAAGTCCGATTTTTAAGATTTGAAGGAGATGTTGCGGAAAGAGCGGAAGAATACAATGTCTTTGTTCGTGAAAACGGAAAAGCATATCGATTCTGGCACCAATTACCTGAAGACCGGGAAGGAGCGATTTTAGAAAAAGGAGAAGCACAACAAATAAGTTATCAGGTTTTAGAGGATATTTATGGAATCGAGCCGCTGGCACTTAAAGAACTCTCTGCTTTACCGGAAAAACTTCCTAATAGAAAAGACTGGAAGTTCACCTATGAAGATACTCTCAATTACAATCTTCCAGAAGGAGAGTTGCGATACACTGTTGAAATTTCGGGTGATCTTCCGACCAATGTCATCAGTTATATTTATGCTTCGGAAGACTGGCTCCGGAACGAACGAAATCAGAAAAGAACTGCTGAAACTTTAACTTCATTTTTTAATATTATGCTCTTGATAATTTTTATTATTGCTGCCGGATTGGGGATCATTCGATGGACGAAAAGAAGTTTCTCAACCAGAATGTTTCTGTTTTTCT
>DRTC01000445.1 GCA_011372345.1 Candidatus Cloacimonadota bacterium | reverse complement strand
GTTTAGTTCAAATGACCAGTGGTTAATTTTGAATTTCGTAAGTCCTTATTTTTCAACCTTTGTGTCATCTTGAACTAAACTGAAATTGGATCAAATGTGCCTTCACCTCTGGTCATTTGACCTTATTTGATTATGATGATTTTTTTAGTTATCACACAATTATTTGTTTTTACCTTAAGGAAATAAATTCCATTTGATAATCTTCTTGTATCAAAGGATATTTCATTATTTCCTCTCTCGATATTACCTCTCCATACTGTTTCTACCGACTGCCCCTTTATATTAAATAGAATAATTTCAATATTTTCTTTTTCCGGTAGAGAGTATTCTATATAAAACATATCACTAATAGGATTTGGATAAACCCAAAAAGAAATATTTTGGATTTCATTTTCTATTATTTCATTATCTTCAGTATATTTAAAAGGGAATTATCTGAACCAAAGATATATCCTGTATTTCCAAAGAATTGAATTTTATCAAGATAACTTGTATCAATAATCTGATATTCATCAAAAGATATCCCCCCGTTTATACTTTTTTTGATATAATTCTGACTACTAACCCAAACTATCGATTCATCTTGAAAATGAATTGCCCAGTTTTGACCAAAATAGTGATAAGTATAAGTCTCAAAATTATCTTGCGTAATCAATACATGATAAAGACCAGCTATACCTCCTTGATCAGGATTAATAAAATGTATATCAAAAAATTCAGAAAAACCCGGCTCTACTCCAACTTCCCAGGTTTCTCCTCCATCCTGGGTAAACAAACTTACTCCTAAACCAAAACCTATGATACAAGAAGTCCATCCATGATTCTCATCCAGGAAGAAAAATTTTGTAATCCAATAATTTCCAGGTATTAAAGGATCGTTTTCTGGAGTAGGTACTGTTGTTTCATACCAATTGTATCCTCCATCGATAGTTTTATATATCATTGAACCCATTGTTTCATTATTTCTTCCTTCTACAAATCCTAATTCTTCATTAACAAAATATAATGGTCCTATCACTTCTATATCTGATAAATAAGAACTCATATCATTCCAAGTGTATCCTCCGTCAGATGTTTTTTAAATAATAATAAATATCAATATCAGGATAGTCATACCAGCGTTTTTTTATCCAGCCATGCAAACTGTCCGTCATTTGCAGGGAGATAATGTACTCATCAGGATTTTCCAATGTATAGATTACTTCCCAGGTTTGAGCTCTATCAGTTGTATGATAGATAGTATCACCATGAGCCATACTTCCTGAAAAAGCCCATCCTTCCTCAGCAGAAATAAAATCACCATCTATCCAGCTATTGTTTTCATCTAATGGTGAAACATTTATCCACTCTTGAGTGTTAAGAGATAAGATAAAAAAAAGAGACCAAATAACAGTAATAAATATTTTCTTTTTCATTTTAATTACCACAATCCGAGAAAATTAAATGAGAAAAAATATTAGCAAGTAATTTTTTATTTTTTTTCTTCCATGTAAATTTTTTCTAATTTATTATCTATTCACAATCATACGAAAATAAAAAAAGGGCAGTCTTTAACTACCCTTTAAAGATGAATAAATTCTATTGATTTTTATTTCAAATAGATCATCTTCCTGGTTTGCACATAATCTCCTGAAACTAATTTATAGAGATATATTCCGCTCTCAACTTCTCTTCCGTTTTCATCACAGGCATCCCAATAAACATTAAGAGGAGAATCATCGCTTGTCTGTCCTTTGAATAGAGTATTGATCTTTTCACCTTTTATATTATAGATCGTAAGTTCGGCATATTTCTCCTTTGGCAGCTTAAAGCTGATCCGTGTAATGGGATTGAAGGGATTCGGATAATTCCGGAGCAGACCGAATTTTTCTGGCATGTCAGGTGCTTCAGGGTTATCTTCATTTTCAGGAATAAATAATGAAATAGGACCGTAAGTTTCTGTTTCTCCGGAAGAGCTGGTGCTTTCCAGCCAATACCAGTAAGTGAAATTCAAAATAAAATCAAATTCATCAAAGAAGGAATATTCTGTCGGTTCGGAAGTAGTTCCTGCTCCTTCGATCATGAGGTTGTTTATTTGTAGTGTTTCGTCATTTTGCAGAGCAGTTTCATCTTCTCCCCGATAAATATTCCATCCTCTATTTTCGGTTTCAGTAGCTGTCATCCAGGAAAGTTTTGGTGTACTGTTAATGAATTGAGCTGTGAATGTAGAAAGCACGATCGGACATGGTCCTCCCTGGCAATAAAAAAATGCTCCTATGTCACCTCTTGTTCCGTCAATATCATCAAAAACGATATCCGGATTTCCGGCATCTATGCAGGGAGAACCCCATTGGAGATAAAAGTTTTCACTTAAGGGATCAACGAACAATGGATCAGCATTGAGATTGCCTGTTCCGGGATAGAGCTGTCCGCCTGGTCTGGCAATATCGTTATATTGGACAGATACACCGGCATCAAAAGAAACAGGTTCAACTGTTGGAGAATCGTGCCAGACAATGTTGTTTTGAAAGTCAGTATTGGTTAAACTTGCATCTAATCCGACATCATAAGCATATATAGTGTTATTATAGATGTCCAGGTTGTTGGAATCCTCGGCATGAATGGCAACATTGTCTATCGCTCCGGTTGTTAAGAACATATTATTTTTATAAAGAAGCGACCAGGTGTCTTCTCCTGAAATAACTACCGCAGAATCGCAATCTGCAAAAATATTTTCCTGAATTGTACTGTTCATATTACCGAACATGAATAATCCAACTGCGGTATCTCTGCTCCTTGAACTTGATCTTATCCTTGTATTTGCTATTCTTGGACTCGAAGTTGTAGATGATGTATTTAGAAGAGCAATTCCTGAACTATATCCAACTATCAGACAGCTGTCGATATTCAAAGAGATCAGGCTATCGATAAAAGCACCTCTGATCAAGGCTCGCGGTCTGGTCGGTTCAGTGCTGTTTCTAACTCTTGAATTGGTTATGGTTGGAGTAGCCCGGGTTACTGTGCCGGAACCGGAATACCTGATTCCGTAAGCATAATCCTCGATATCACAATTATCAATGTCAACAGCTACAGTTCCATCAATTTTAACACCGGTTTCATCCTGTCGTGAATTTCTTGAACTGCTTCTAATTCTCGTGTTAGCAATTCTGGGAGAAGATTCGGTTTCGGTCGTATTTATAACTTTCAATCCTTTTTCGAAACCAAGAAATTCATTATTATCAAGATTAACTTCGGACACACCTTCAAAAACACCAGCCTTTGAATGTGATTGTCTGGTTAATCTTAATCCAAGCAGATTGAATTCATTATTAGTTATATCCGGTTCTGCTGCTGAAAGGTTAGCGTTGATATAAATACCGCGAATATAACCCTCAAAAAAATTATTATCGATAGTTGGCTCTGAATCATCTGTTAATATCAGAGCATAATCCGCCTCAGCTGAAGCATGATTCAGGAAGTTGAAAGTACTGTTGGATATGCTGGGATAGATCGATTGATTTGTATTCGTAAAGACTATCCCGGGGGAAGCATTATTAAATTCACAGCTGTCGATTATACAATTTGCAGAGCTGCCAGTAAATTCGATTCCCTGCCAGGAATAGATCCCTCCCGGTGGTGGATCGAGCAAGGAGAATTCAGCATTATTTGCCTCCAATGTCCCATTAACAGTGAATAAATAATCATCTTCAAAAATTACCTGCACATTATCTTCGATAGTTAAAGTTGTGCTGGCTACAACATTGATATTTGCTGTAACCCGGTACGGACTACCAGCGACATTCCAGGTTCCCGAAACATTTCCGGAAACATAAGTGTCTGAAAATAGATTTGGGAAAACAAAACAAAATAATAAAAAAGGAATAATAATTTTTTTCATCTCTCCTCCTTCAGGATAAAATTTATCAAACTCCTAAAAAATCATTTCTATATCAAAAAAAACATATTTCTCACTCTATACTCTAACTCACACAAAAAATTAAAAATACAACATTTGCAGTCAAGACTTTTTTCTTTTTTTTTGTTAAATATTGTAAAGACTGCGGAATAGTATTTTAAAGTTTTATTCATTAACAAGAAAGTTCCAATAAAAAAGCAAGTGCTTGAAATTGCATTAATTCAAGAAACTTTGTTAATAAAGACTAATT
>DRTC01000444.1 GCA_011372345.1 Candidatus Cloacimonadota bacterium | reverse complement strand
TGTCTAATATATTAATAGTTGAAGATGAAAAGATCATTGCTGAAGACCTGAGATTAACTCTTAGTGCTTTGGGACATAAAATTATCGGTGTTGCCACAACCGGAGAATCAGCAATAAAAATTGCCGGAGCATTCCGTCCTGATTTTGTACTGATGGATATAATGCTGGATGGTGAAGTTGACGGAGTGCAGGCTGCTGAACAACTCAAAGTGGATTATAACATTCCGGTTATTTATGTTACTGCCTATTCTGATGAAAAAACCCGGAAAAAGGCTGAAATGACAGAACCACTGGGATATATTAATAAACCATTTGAAGAAAGAGAACTTCTCGATATTATCGAAAAAGCTTATATAAAACATTAAAGAGAAATCCTGAAAGTATTTAATGCTATAAGATAAATCTACAGGATTAGGATTAATGACTGTTGACGCCCTGACACAAAGGATGACAGAGGTTTTAATCACCAGTTTCAACTGGTGGTCTGGAATGCGACGATAAAACTCGAACCGTTTTAACGGTTTCCGCATATTTCTGACAAAACAATTCCCATTCTTCCCGAAAACTCATCCTTCTATGATGTTCATCTTGATTTTTTTATGTAATGGATCACTTTATCCAGCTGACTTTCAGATACGGAAAAGGCAGCATAACCTCTTGCCCAGGAAAATCAACTAAAATATGAATATGTTCCGGATTTATATGACCAATCTTGAAATATATGTTATTATCAAGACAGATATTTTTTTATAATTTCTTTAAATTGAACACTTTTATTTTTGTCGTGAAAGAAGAGAGTTCTGTCTTTTGTTGACCAGATGGATAAGAAACCAGCAGATTTTCAGGGAGTGTCTGGGCATTATTTTCCTTTTTGGATACCGTTGAAACGGTTTTCTTCCTATCGCGTGTTTTTATTCCCACTAACTGAAGATTAGTGGTTAATGACTGTTGTAATACTCTATATTAAAAGACTTGTCACATTTCCGATTGTTGCAGGATCATGTGATATTTTTTATACTCAATTACTTATTTCAGCAAAATCATCTTCCTGGTTTGCGATAGGTTGCTTGATTGCAGTTTATAGAGGTAAATTCCTGATGGAAAGTTTTCCGCATTCCAATGAAAGGTTTGAGAACCGGTTTCGCATTGGATCGAAGTTATTTCCTGTCCTTTGATGTTATAGATTGTTAACAAAGCATTACCATTCTTTTTTATGTTGTATTTGATTGTTGTCTCCTGATTGAAAGGATTAGGAAAGTTACTCAATTGAAGATTATCTATTGAATATTGAATATTTTCGTCTTCTACTGATACTGCGTCATTATGGAAGATGTAAGCAGAACCGGAATCAGTTCCATAATCACTATCTCTATATGCACCAATAACTGCATTATTATCTGATATACAAACCGAATTGCCAAAATGATCATAAATAGCACCATCTGAAGCATTTAACTTTACCTGCTGGGACCAGGTTGTTCCTTCTTTATAGAAGACATAAGCAGAGCCAGAAGTAATATCATTATCATCATCACCGTATGCCCCGATAACAGCATAATTCCCGGAAATAGAAACTGAACATCCGAAAAAATCAAGATGTGCTCCATCAGAAGCAAGTAATTTAGCATACTGAAACCAATTTGTTCCAGTTCTGATAAAGATATAAGCAGAACCGGAACCAGATTCATTGTCATCATCATATGGTGCTCCGACTACCGTATAATTTCCGGAGATGGATACAGAGAATCCAAAACAATCATTTTCAGCACCATCAACTGCAGTTAATTTCGTTTGTTGGAACCAAGTTGTTTCTTCTCTTTGAAAAACATAGACAGAACCGGAATTTTCACCATTATCATCATCATTTTGAGCTCCAATAATAGCATAATCTCCCGAAATTGAAACCGAACAACCAAAAAAATCATCTTCAGTTCCATCAGAAGCAAGTAATTTATCTTGTTCCGACCAGGTTGTTCCATCCCAATGGAAAATATAGGCAGAACCAGAGTGGTGACCATTATCATCATCTAAAAGTGACGCTACAATTAGATAATTACCATCAATACAGACAGATCTACCAAAGCAATCACCTTCAGATGCATCGGAAGGAGTTATTTTAAACAGTTCAGTCCAAAATGATCCATTATTATAGAAAATATATACTGAACCGCTACAAACTCCATTATCACTAGTTCCTGATGCCCCGACAACAACAAAATCTCCAGAAATAGATACTGATTTTCCAAAATAATCACTGGGAGTTCCATCGGAAGCAATCAGTTTTTCATGTTCAATCCAGGTTTGATTCCCAAAATTACGGAAAATATAAGCAGAGCCAGAACTTTGTCCATTGTCCTCATCACCATATGCTCCAATAACAGCATAATCACCTGAAATAGAAACTGAACATCCGAACCAATCATATTCAGCCCCATCCGAAGCAAGCAGTTTCTGCATTTCATTCCAGTCGGAGAAGAGGTTGAGATAGAGAAGTATAAATGAGATAAAGATAAAAAGTTTCATTTTGTCCTCGTTAGTTTTGTGCTTGTATTATTTTTTTTTATAAACGAATCCCCACCGCTGAAGCAGTGGGCTATATTTGTGGATCAGCCCATGACTTTAGTCGTGGGAATCCAATCAACCAATTAACCAATGACCAGTTTCAAAAGACAAGTTCCAAATTGGGAATTTCCTTTAAAATTTATCTCTTTCCAACGCAGGAGCGTAAGAACGAATAATAACTACTGTCACCCTGTGCCTGTCAAAGGGTGAGGTAAGCGGCTGTATCAATATTCCACCCTTCGCCAGGCTCAGGATGACAACAGATAAAGATGCTTAAAACTTCCTTCTCTCATCTTTCTTGCGGTCATTCTTCGGTTCGGAGAAAGAGATGCTGTCGCCTTCTGCCAGACCTTCGATGATCTCGACCTGCTGGAAGTTGTTGATACCGGTTTTGACCACAATACTTTCCGCAATCGTATCGTTCTTGACTTTGTAAATTATATCCTGACCATCCTCATCACTGAAGATAGTGCGGATCGGAACAACGAGAATTCCTTTCTTTTTCTCACCGATGATCGTAATATTAGCAGTCATTCCTGGTTTTAATTTTTCATCCACTTCCTTGATCTCGATCTCGATCGGAAAAACTTTGATGTTGTTATAATTGATCGCCATGGCAGCAATTTTTGTGATTGTACCTGAATATTTTGTATAGGGATAAGCATCGACCTGGATCTCAACTTCCTGGTTTTTCCTGATCTTGGAAATATCAACTTCATTGATCCTCGAATCAACGATCATTCTATCAAGATCGGCAAGAGTCAGGATCACTGTTCCCTCGGAAAAAGAATTCGTGCTGGCAACTACCATTTCTCCTTCTTCGATCGATTTCTGGATAACAGTTCCGGACGCTGTTGAAACGATTTTTGATACATTGCCTTCTGTTTCGATATCCTTGATCAGTTTATATTGCTGCAGGGCTGCATTATAATTTATTTCAGCTTCGGTCAAAGCATCTTCATAGGAATCGATTTCTCTCTGGGAGATATAATCATCTTCAAAAAGTTTCAATTTATCCAGATAATCCCTCTTGGCATTTTTTAATTTGATCTCTGTCAATTCGAGTGTACTTTTCACTCTCGCAATTTTCTCCGCCTGGTTATAATCAGGTTCGATATCAGCAATAATATCACCATTTTCGATAAAATCACCTTCTTCCACAAAAAATTTGAGAATTTTCCCGCTGACGATAGATTTTACTTTTATTTCTTTTATGGGTTGGATTTCCCCTGTTTCTTCGAGTTTAACTGTGATCTTGCCTTTTTTCACTACATATGATTTTGCCTTTTCAGTTTTGTGTTTTATATTACCTTTGCTCTTTTTGGAAACAAATCCAATAATTGCGATTATAATAGCAATTATCACCACTATGATTATAATTTTTTTCATTTATTTCTCCGTATTTTTATCATTCAAAAACTCGTTAAATTTAAAAAAATTCACAAGTTTCCGGATATCATTCCCCTTTTTTATTTTGATTTTGCATTGCTTGTTGCAGATTCAAAGCAGATTGTTTGGCAGCTGCTCCTTCAATCGCTTTTTCCGCTACACTTTGAATTTTTGCATAAGCATTTTCCAATTTATCTGCTAAAGATGTAATTTGAAGATCTTGTTCTTTGACGGTTTTTTCCAAGGAAGCAATTTTTGTTGTAAATACATTTTTTTCACCTTCATATTGCTTTTTCAGAAGATTCTGCTGATACTCGAAATCAGTTTTCATTTTTTCCGTTGTTTCTTTAATTGCTTTCTTG
>DRTC01000443.1 GCA_011372345.1 Candidatus Cloacimonadota bacterium | reverse complement strand
TTTTTTCATACCACCGCTCAACTCGGAAGGCATTTTGGACATCACATTTTTCAATCCCACCAAATTCAATTTTTCTTCTACGATGCGATAAATCTCTTTATCATTTTTTTTTGTATGTTCTTTGAGCGGTAAAGCTACATTCTGATAGACAGTGAGTGAATCAAGCAGAGCAGCCCCCTGAAACAGCATAGCAATTTTTTTTCGAATCCGTCTTACTCCGTCCCTGTTTTGAACCAATAAGTTTTCACCATCAATTTCTATATTACCGGAATCTGGGATAATCAGGCCTTCGATTGCCTTCATAAGTACGCTTTTCCCGCAACCGCTTGCTCCTACAATCGTAGTAATCCTGTTTTTCAGAATCTGCAAATTTATATTCTGCAGAACAGTGTGTTCGCCAAAACTTATTGTTAGATCATTAATTTTTATCACAGTCTGTCCTGAGTAATTTCCCGGTTTTCAAATAAAATTTCACTTTCCTGTCCAATAGCCTTAACGTTAATCTTCACATAGAATCACATTCAAGACGTTCAGAAATTTGCTCCACGTTTATTCGTTTCACTTCCAATCCATCGAATTTTTTTTGGAACGGAACAAAGTGTAAATACTTTTTTTTCAGATTTTTTTCAGACGAAAGATAAATTCTGATGAAATGATCGGAAAGCGTGGTCCAAAAGCCATCTTTTTTCTGTTCGATCACTCCCCGCAGAATAATCTCCGAATCCAGAAGGGTTGAAAGATAATTATCGGTTTTCTTTTTAGAAAGCTGTGCCAAAATATTGCTACGTTGATTAATGATTTTACCATTAACTTGATTTGTCATTTTTGCGGCACGTGTGCCAGGACGCCGGGAATATGAAAATACATGCAGATAATTAAAATCAAGCTGCGAAAGATAAGAATAAGTTTTTTGGAAAAGTTCATCGGTTTCACCCGGTAATCCGGCGATCACATCCAGCCCAATAGCGCAGTAAGGAAAAATCTGTCTCAGCTTTTGAATCGTTTGAGAAAATTCAGTTGTCGTATATCTTCTTCCCATTTTTTGTAGAAGTTCATCACTTCCTGCCTGCAAGGGAATATGAAAATGAGGACAAATTTTTTCACTTTCTCTGAAATAATTCAGAAGAGCTTCGGAAAAAAGTTGAGGTTCAATGGAACTGAGGCGAATTAATTTAACATCCTCGATTTTTTCGATATCTCTCAGCAAATTTGCCAGATAATAATTGTCTTCCTTTTCATGTCCGTATATACCCAGGTTAATGCCACCCAACACAAATTCCCGATAACCATTTTCGGTAAGAATTTGAATTTGTTCCAACACTTTTTCCTTATCACGACTACGGGAATGTCCTCGGGCAAAAGCAACCGCACAATAAGCGCAATAATAATCGCACCCGTCCTGAACTTTGATGAAAGCACGTGTATGATCAATCATCTGTGTGGTGGAAAGCTCATCAAAAATATCTGGATTGCAAGACGACAATTTTTTTTCCTGCTCAATCAAGTTGTAAATTTTACTTTTTTCATTGTTATCCACAATCAAATCAACATCACCAATTTTGCGTATGTCATCATGATTTCTCTGGGAATAACATCCCGTAATAACAACTTTTACAGCAGGATTATTTTCCTTCCGTTGCAATGCTTTTCGCAGTGCATTCCGGCTTTTGTAATCGGTGCGATTGGTAACTGTACAGGAATTTATCAGGTAAATAT
>DRTC01000442.1 GCA_011372345.1 Candidatus Cloacimonadota bacterium | reverse complement strand
TGGAACAAGCAGAATCAGAAGCTATTGCTGCCGAAAAAAGCGCTTCAGAATTAGAAAAAGAAAAAAACTCTTTGGAAGAAGAATTAGCAACCAAACAATCTGAACTTAAGAGTTTACAAGATTACCAGAAACAGTTGGAAGCTGGAGAATAGGAGACAAAATGAAAAAAATTATTATTATCGCTCTCATCATCCTTTTTGTAGTTCCTACTTTTTTACAGTCATTGTCAGTGACCTACCTCAGTGAAGAAGATTACAAAAAATTAAAGAAAAAAGAAAGACTGATGTATTGGGAAGAACTGGAAAATGAACTTGTTGCCCTCCAGCAAAGAAAAGCTGATGCTAATGCAGATTCTGAGAAATTTTCAGCAAGGATCGAAGAATTAGGAAGATTATTGAATGAAACCAATTCTGAATACGATAACACATACAACGAAATCCTCGACTTTTTAGGAGTCAGCAAAGCAGATTTCGCAGGCATCCAGGCAAAGATCAAATACTTCAATAATAAGATCAATAACTGGAATAATCTTTCAGATTCTGAACTCTGGGAAACAAAGAAAGCTGTTCGTGAATTAATCGCCGACTATAATGATTACCGGGAATCCAATTATACAAAAGTTCCTGATTTTGTAGATGAATTCTCCGATCTTGATAATAAGATCATCGGGCTGGAAAATAGTCTGGAAGCTGCTCGTCCAAAATATTACGAAGATGAATATACAGTTCTTAAAGGTGAAACGCTATCCAAAATATCAGGTTACAGTTTCATTTATAATGACATCACAAAATGGCCTATCATTTATCGAGCCAATCGCGACCAGATCAAAGATCCGAACCTTATCTATCCAAATCAGGTTCTAAAAATACCGAGAGGACTTCCCAACACCTGGAAAGTTTATAAAGGTGAATGCCTTTGGAGAATTGCTTCCTATCCCGAAGTTTATGGAAACGGAACTAAATGGTCTATTATTTACAGAGCAAACCAGGATCAGATCAAAGATCCAGACCTGATCTATCCAAATCAAATATTAGAGATCCCGAGAGATTAAATAGAATTTAATCTAAAATAAAAGCCTCTCTTACTCAGAGAGGCTTTCCTTATCTGAAAATTGAACAAATCAAAAATCACTATTATCACGCTGACTTCTATCTTAATTGCTATCTTGCATTTTGCTTTCAGTCCTTACAGATCAAATTCATATGAATATGATCTCAAACTTGGACAGATAGCTGAAAAAGATATAATCTCTCCATTCGAATTTAGTATCCGTAAAAGCGATGAAACAATTACAGCAGAACAGGAAGCAGCGGCAGCAAAGATCAAACCGGTCTATAAAGTATCAGAAAATTTGAAATTCAATGCTCAAAAGAACCTGGATTTCATCTTTCAACATTTTATAAATTCTGAGTTAGATTCGGAAAAAATTAAAGAGAAGCTTCAGCAAAATGGTTTCTTGATCTCGAGTAGAAACATCCGGAATCTTCTAGATGAAAAATTCAGAACTGAAATTTATACTTATTTAACGGAAGAACTTTCCGGAATTTTTGATGTTGGAATCTATAAGGATAATATCTCTTATGAAAAAATAAAATTATCCAAAGGGAAAAAAATCAGGGAATATCCATTATCAAGATTGTATTCAATAGAAGAAGCAAAGCATAAATTGATCATCGGGACACGATCTCAAAAAGAAAAAGATGTAATTTCCGAATTAGCAAACATAATCCTGATAACCAATATTGTAGTAGATAATGAAAGTACGAAATTAGAAAAGCAGAAAGCTCGGGAAAATGTTACTCAAACAATCGGAAAAGTACTCAAAAATGAAAAAATAATCAGTAAGAACAGTAAAGTAACTACGACCGAACTTCAGAAGTTGAATTCTTTGATGAATGCTCAAAAAAACAGAGAAAAATCCAAAAATAAATATGAACTTTTCCTCTCTTCATCTGGTTCATTTATTCTGTCTTTGTTCCTGATCTTCTTATTTTATTTTATTTTAAATCTTTTCTTTGATAAAAATATGCTTTCTGTTCCCAGAGTTTCTGTCTTTTCAGGTTCTTTCTTAATTTCAGTGATTCTCACGATCTTCATCAATAATATTCTAAAAGTTCCGTCCTTGATAATTCCTTTTGGATTTTCAGTCATCTTGATCTCTCTTGTTTTTAATCCCCACATCGGATTGATCTTTAATTTCTTTAACCTGATCTTTGTTGTTTGTTTTCTGAATTGGAGCGTCCTCAATCCCGCTATGTTGTGCCTATCTACTATCGGAGGTATAATTGCTCTGAAACGAATGAAAAAGAAACAGGAATATTACGCACTGGGAATTTACATTTTTATTTCATTCATAATTTTAAATATTGCCATTTCCTTACTAAAATTCGAGAATATCGCTGTTTTCTCAACCAGGTTATTTTATGGTTTTATTTCCATTATCGTGTCTATTATCGGTTTAATAATGGTTATCCCGGTGATCGAACGAAAACTTCATATGGCAACAAAACAAATATTGCTGGAATTACTCGATTTTGATAATCCTCTCCTGAAGAAAATGTCGCAGATCACTCCCGGAACATATCATCATTCTCTCATCGTTGGTAATTTAGCGGAAAGCGCTGCGGAAGCTATCGGAGCGAACTACCTGCTGGCAAGGGTCGGAAGTTATTATCATGACATCGGGAAACTCAATAATCCGCAGTTCTATATTGAAAACAATTCAAATTCGTCGGAACTGCATGATAAAATGATGGCAAATGAAAGCTCTGTCCTGATCAGGAATCATATTTCAGATGGGATTACTCTCGCTAAAAAAAATAAACTTCCCCGTCAAATATTAGATATTATTGAGCAGCATCATGGCACCGGACAAATCAGATATTTCTACAATAAAGCAATAGAAACAAACCTGGATATAGATGAAGACCAATTCTATTATTTAGGACCGAAACCGCAATCAAAAGAAGCTGCCATCGTGATGATCGCCGATATTGTCGAATCAACAACAAAATCTCTGGACGATCTTTCCGAAAAAGCCATTCAGAAAGTTCTCGATGATACGATCATCAGGCTGATAAATGACGGTCAATTAGATGAAACACCCATAACCATGAAAGAACTCGATACCATTAAAAAATATATGATGCCGATCATTATGGGAGTTTACAGAAAAAGACTTGAATATCCGGAAGTGTAGCTCGGAATTTATGTAACTCGTAACCTTTAGTACGGTTTTTGACGGATTGTTCCGAGAGAATTAACCGAAAAAGTCCGATTTTAAGATTACAATGAAACACAAACCAATCATATTAGACAATAGAACAAATAAAAATTATCCTCTTAAAATCTTTGAATCCGTTTTTAATATTGTTCAAAAAAATGAAAATATCGGAAAAGACAGTTTTGTAAATCTTATTCTGGTTGATGATGATACGATCAGAAAGATCAACAAACAATACAGGGGACTCGACAAAAGAACAGATGTTATTTCTTTTCCTTCCGAATGCAAGGAAATTCCTTTGCTCGGAGATATTATTATTGACACTAAAATTGCAAATAATCAAAAGGGAAATATGGATATAGAATCGGAATTGCAAAGAATTTTCCTGCATGGTCTTTTGCACCTGCTTGGTTATGACCATATTTCAATTAAACAACAACAAATTATGGATAAGAAAGAAAAAAACTACCTTAATTTGATTAAATTGTCTGTTTAGAAGGATTTATAATATGATTTTGACGGTTCTTTAAGAGAAATTAAAAAGAGAAAAAATTAGGAGGATAGAAAGATGTTTAAGAAAATGATGTTAAGTGTATTATTTTGGGGAGTAACGGTAAATTTGATTTATGCAAATGGAATTAAATCAAAACAACCACAGTTTGAGGATTTTATTGT
>DRTC01000441.1 GCA_011372345.1 Candidatus Cloacimonadota bacterium | reverse complement strand
GAACTCCCTTTTGCAGCCTGGCAACAGCATCTACAAAAACCATTGCTGGAATTTCACCTCCGGAAAGAACATAATCTCCAATGGAAATTTCATCATCAACAAGCGTATCACGAATTCGCTGATCTATCTCTTTATAATGTCCGCATAAAAGAATTACTTCTTCGATTTTGCTGTAATCATTAATTGTTTCTTGATCCAGGAGTCTGCCTTGAGGAGTAAAATAGATCACCGGGATTTTCCTTCCTTTTTTGACATGCTCGATGGATTCAAAAAGAGGTTCAGGTTTCATCACCATCCCGGGTCCACCACCAAAAGGATAATCATCAACCTGTTTGTGTTTATTAAAAGCGAAATCACGAATATTGGTAATGTTCACTTTTATTGCATTCTGATTAATCGCATTTCCAACAATACTTTCCATCAGAAAATTCCGGAAAATATCAGGAAAAAGAGTTAATATCTCAATTGTCATAATTTGCTCGCGGATTTACACAGATTTGCACGGATTTTTTTCTTCGTGTCTTCGTGTCTTGGTGGTAACATTCATCATAAATCCAGAAGTTCCCGGATGTTTTTCACATTTATGGTTTTGTTGCTTTTGTCTTTATTGACTACATAATAATCCACATCAGGGATCATGATCTCTTTATTTTCCGTGGTCTTAACAATCAAAATATCGTGAACAGAATTATTGAAAAAATCGATGACATTTCCTAATTCTTTTTTATCTGAAATAATTTTCATTCCAACAGGATCTACAAAATCAGCTTCCCTGTTGAATTTCACCAGATCAGATTTCGGTAAAGCAACCCGAACACCACTGGCATCAGCTGCTTCTTCAGTTACATCTGCTTCCAGGAATCGGAGTTTTAATCGTTTTTCGCATAAAACTTTATCTATGCTCACATAACGCACTCTATGATCTTTAAAGAGCAAAAATACATCTTTTTGGGTAAGATATGATTGTTGGAAATTGCTATTTTTTCTAAAGGAGATGAATCCCTTTTCATCAATAGAATTTCCCAGTTTGCCAATGGCAACCAGATCAGAAATTTGCATCAAAAAAAAGGAAAAATTATATCAAAGTTCTTCTTATAAGAATGTTCCTTATAAAAATACTTGTGAAATTATTCGACGATTTCCAGAACCGCTCTTTTACCCTTTCTCGCTGATACGGCATTAAGAATAGTTCTTATCGCTCCTGCAGTACGACCATGTTTTCCGATAACTTTTCCAATATCGCTTTTGGCAGTTCGTAATTCAAAGATCGTAATTTTATCTCCGGCAACTTCTTTAATATCAACTGTACCTGGATCATCAACTAAAGCTTTAACAATGTATTCAATTAATTCCTTCATTTTCAACTCCTTGTTAATCTGCTTTTACAGTTTCTTCAGTTTTCTCAGCTTTCTCCGGTTTCTTTTTGACAGTTTTTTTTGTTACTTTCGGTTTAGTCTCTTTTTTTGATATATCTGATTTCTTTTCTTTGGATTCCTTTGCTACTTCTTCTTTAACTTCTTTTACTTTTTTTTCTTCTTTTGTTTTTTTTGATTTTTCCTTTTTTTCAGGTTTTTCTTCTTTTTTAGGAAATCTTTGATTATGCCATTTTTCGAGAATACCAGCTTTTGAGAACAATGAACGAACGGTTTTAGAAGGTTGTGCTCCAACTTTCAACCATTTGATAGATTTATCAATATCAACTTTCAAAGTAAAAGGATCTGTTTTTGGATCATAGTAACCTAATTGCTCCAGATATTTTCCGTCTCTTTTCTTATGTGAATCAACAGCTACGATCCTGTAGAATGGTTTATCT
>DRTC01000440.1 GCA_011372345.1 Candidatus Cloacimonadota bacterium | reverse complement strand
GTTTCTAATTATATTGAATTTGACCTTTTTAGAGTGGACTCATATTTACTTTGGAAATTTCGGAAATAGATTTAAAAAGAATAAAAATTGATATTTCAAATTGACAGTATAACTTCTTTAAAATATCTGACAAATATGGATAAGGTTGTATAATGTTTATCAAAATTAAAAGGTGAAATATGAAGAAATTTTTTACGGTTGGAGAAACTGCGAAAATGATCGGAGTAAGTTCACAAACACTGCGCAGATGGGATAGTAACAACAAATTCAAACCTGTAAGACATCCTATCAACAATTTCCGTGTTTATACGCAAGAACAGATAAATCGTTTGAAAAATGAACTTGAATTGAATTTGGAAATTACTACAAAAACGCCTACTGTCAGTTTATCTCCGTTTTTCAAAACAAAATTCGGAGAATTGTATAATTGCGATGTTCTGGATTTTTTTAACAATTTAAAATCTCAATCAATCGATCTTATATTCGCTGATCCTCCGTATAATATAAAGAAAGCAGAATGGGATACTTTTGAATCACAAAAAAAGTATATCGAATGGAGTATGAAATGGATTTCGGAAGCTCAGCGAGTTCTAACACCGACCGGATCGTTGTATGTCTGCGGTTTCTCCGAAATTTTAGCAGATATTAAATGGGCAGCGAGCGGATTATTCAAAGGCTGCAAATGGCTGGTCTGGTTTTACCGGAATAAAGCAAACTTGGGAAATGATTGGGGTCGATCACACGAAAGTCTATTACATTTCAGGAAATCCAAAAAGATCATCTTCAACATCGATGAGGTTAGAATTCCTTATAATTCTCATACTTTGAAATATCCACAACGCTCGCAGGCAGAATCTTCTCAATATAATAATGGAAAGAAAAAATATGTCTGGAACCCAAATCCGAAAGGAGCAAAACCAAAAGATGTTTTAGAAATTCCTACGATCTCAAATAGTTCATGGGAAAAAACATCTCATCTAACCCAAAAACCAGTGGAATTGGTTAAGAAAGTGATTTTAGCTTCTTCAAATGATGACAGCATTATTGTTGATCCGTTTGGAGGTTCGGGAACAACTTATGCAACTGCAGAAGCGTTTGAAAGAAGATGGTTAGGTTCGGAATTGAATCAGGAATTTTGCGAAATAATAAAAGAAAGATTATCGGATAAGGACCATCTAAAAAGGATTAAAACCGGAAAAGATGAAAAAGAATCTGTGGAACGAAGAATTAAACTTCGGGGTTGAGAAGCTTCCAAATATCTTCAGAAATAAATTTTGAAAAAGGGAAAATATACTTCTCTAAACTGCTGTCTTTGACTCTATACGGTATATCGACATAATAAACACCTTCTAATCTCGTCAGGAATTTTGTGTAAACCAGGAATAAATTTGAGACAAGTGTCGAACTTACTTTGTCCTCTTGTTTTCTTTGAACATCGTTAAGAAAAATACCAATTATTTTAACTTTGTGTTTTACAAATTTACTCATTAAAAGTTTATCAACAAATATCTTTCCCATTCTATCTTTTGATGTTGTTTTGAGGGATATGACAATTTCGGAAAAATCT
>DRTC01000439.1 GCA_011372345.1 Candidatus Cloacimonadota bacterium | reverse complement strand
ATTCAGAGTTCCCCATTTTTCGTTTTTATCGAGAATATCACTAATAGCTTTTTCGCTCAAAGTAAAAGTGATGCTTTCTATCTTTTGCTCTTCATTAAAAATAAATGAAAGTTTTTCAATGAACTGACGATCGTTTTCAGGAAAAGAAAACAGCATCGGAATCGGTCTGACGATCACATTTTCATTTACTTTTGTTGTATAAAGAGAGAAATTTTCGTCAGTCAAAGTTGCATTTCCGTATTTGATGATCTTTTGGAAAGTTTCATATCCTTTTAGCGTGAACAAATGTTTTATCTTTTCATCTTCTTTTTTATCGATCGCTACTAAAATTTCTTTAATGATTCCTTCATAAATTTCTTTATCTATATTCTCATTAGCGGGAGCAATCTCGACCTGTAAATTTGCAGAGATTTTTTTTTCAGGGAATTGCTTTTCTGAATATACTTTCATTCTGGAAGAAGAAAATTCCGGATGATTTGTATCTTCCTTTACATCTCTGATCTCATTATCGAAAATTCTGTTGAAATATTTATATTCGATCTTCAAATAGATATCCTTTATCGATTTAGCTTTTTCATCATAAAATTCAACCATTCCGATGCCTTCTTTGACCGTCACATTTCTTGACCAATTATCTCCAGTATAATAGGAAAAATCAAGATTTTGAACATTCTGATCATTACATTTAACATCCAGTTTTACTGTTCTTTTCTCATCGGTTGGATCATAATAATTTCCGGAAATATCAAAAGAGAGGAAAGAGAATATCTTCTCGATCCTATCCGGTAAAGCTGTGATCAAAGTAAAATCTCGCTCATCCTCGAAACTGCACTCAATATTGTTATTATCAGGATGACTTCTTAATAAAAGTAAAGCCCAATAATAATTCTTCAAAGCATCACCGATCCTTAATTCTTGTTCCGCCTTTATCGCAGTTTTTGTATAATCGATGATTTTCCTTTTCCGAGCTGCGAATAAGTCAGTCAGATTATCTTTTTCTATGTATCGTAAAACTATCACTTTTCCGGGTTTCGATCTTTCATCAACCTTACTTTGCACATTTTTCAAAGTTGTATTGGAATATGTATGCACGATAGATTGAGTGAATTCCGTTAAAGTTCCGTTTTTTTCTTCATACATATCCGTAAAGTTTGCTTCCACCTGCACCGATATTTGAGAAATCAGATCTTGCAGAGCTTTTTTATTTGCCTGTTCGTAAGATTCAGCTTCACCATATCCGGAAAGATAATTATTATCATTTCGAAGTTCATTTATGGTCGAAGAAAACAAACTTGATGAGATAAATAATACCATTAATAAATATCTGAATTTCATCATAATTTCCACCTCAAATTAATAATTCTTTATAAAAAAGAATTTTTATTAATCATTATTTCTGTCAAACAATATCTGCCTGATCCCTTCATACAAAACGATCGCTACACTATTTGCCAGGTTTATGGATCTGATCTTATCAGACATCGGGATTGTTATCGTTTTATTCCAATTTTTTTTAAGAATGGATTCCGGAATACCGCGTGTTTCGGGTCCGAACATAAAAATATCTCCTGCTTTGAATTTTCTCTCATAAAGGTTATTCTCACTTTTTGTAGTGCAGTAATAAATATCGTTATCGGGATAAGCTTTTTTTAAATCTTCTAAAGAATCATGAAAATGAAGTGATAAGTCTTTCCAGTAATCCAGTCCAGCTCTTTTCAGATATTTATCTGATAATAAAAATCTCATTGGTTTGATTATATGCAGTTCAGCATTTGCTCCCACGCAAAGGCGACCTATATTTCCAGTATTTGCCGGAATTTCCGGTTGAAAGAGAGCGATCCGGAAAGAAATATTCTGCCGCTGATCTTCGCTGATTTTGAAGGACTTTTTGATTTTTATCATT
>DRTC01000438.1 GCA_011372345.1 Candidatus Cloacimonadota bacterium | reverse complement strand
TTTGCTTTAGCTGACTTGATTTAAGTTTTCTAACTTGCTTATGTCAGTAAACTTAACTCAAGACCTACGGCTTAAGTCAAGTTTCCTTTTATTGAGAAAACGTACTTTTCGTTCAAGCACTAAGTAGTGTCATTCTGACGAATCTTATAAGGAAATTCTTCGGATGAATCTTGAGATTCCTCGATAGAAAAGCCAGAAGAATACTCGGAATGACAGTTTTATAAATGAGTCCACTCTAAAAAGGCAATAATTTGGAATATGTATGAAATTTTGCACGAAATTTGGAAACTGATGAATCGGTTAATGACCTCTATCTTCTTATAATCCACCAACTTAAGTTGGTGGTTAATGAAACAGGAAAAAGTATTAACCGTTTTAACGGTTTCTAATTTTATTGAATTTGATCTTTTTAGAGTGGACTCATAAATATTTTTAATAAGGAGAACCAATGAACCTGCAAACCATCCAAAACTGGCTGAATGTAAACTCCACAATAGCCCAAATTATCACATTTTCCGGAGTTTTTATTTTAGCCTTGATCTCATATTTCATTTTTAAAAGAATAATTTTAAAAGTTATTGAACATATCAGCAAAAAAACCAAAACCAAATGGGATGATTATATTGTTGCCAGAAAGGTTTTCCACAAATTTGCTTTTATCCTTCCCTTCGTGATCTTTTATTCATTATCTTACCTATTTCCATCTATCCAGGAACTTGTAAAAAGAATTTCCTTATCGCTGATCGTTTTCTTTTTCATATCAGCGATTTCTGCTTTCCTGAATGCTGCAAACGATATTTATATGACCATTAAAAGATCCCAGGCAAAACCGATCAAAGGATATTTGCAGATCGTTTCCATCTTCTTTTATATCATCGGATTTATCATTATTTTTGGAATTGTTTTTGATAAATCCCCCTGGATCCTGATCAGCGGATTGGGAGCAATGACCGCGGTTCTGCTTTTGATCTTTAAAGATACGATCCTCTCATTCGTTGCCAGCCTGCAGATATCGTTCAATAATTTAATTGCGATTGGAGATTGGCTTTCAGTTCCGCAATTCGGAGCAGACGGAAATGTGATCGATGTTGCTCTGCATTCCATAAAAATCCAGAATTGGGATAAAACGATCACCACCATTCCTACCCATAAACTGATCGATGGTTCGTTCAAAAACTGGCGTGGAATGGAAAATTCCGGTGGTCGCAGGATCAAAAGAGCAGTTTATATCGATCTGGCGAGTATCAGATTTTGTGATGAAGTGATGTTAAGCAAGTTTGAAAAATTCCAGTTTCTTACCGATTATCTGAAATCTAAAAAAACAGAAATAATGAAATTCAATAAAGATAAAAAAATCGATACTTCCGAACTGATCAATGGAAGAAGACTGACTAATATAGGAACTTTCCGAGCCTACATTTCTGAATACTTGAAAAATCATCCTCAGATCAGAAAAGATATGACCTTTTTGATCAGGCAACTTCCTCCCGGAGCAACCGGACTTCCGATCGAGATATATGTTTTCTCCAATGATATTAAATGGGCTAATTATGAAGCGATCCAGGCAGATATTTTTGATCATATTTTAGCAGCAATCCCGGAATTCGGTTTAAGAGTTTTCCAGAATCCGACCGGGTATGATTTTGGAAAAGGATTTGGAAATCATTGAATTTACATACAGGAGGTAATAAAATGAATGAAGAAATTCCTGTTGGTTGTGCCAGACCAACAAGTGGTACAATTTCGGAAACAAGAAATGAAAAAAAAGAGAAAAAGCAGAAAGAAAAAAAGGAGGTAATGATGATCAAAGTGGGAAAAAAAGCACCGGATTTTACAGCTCCGGCTTATTTTAAAGGTAAGTTCATTAATGTGAAATTGTCTGATTATTTAGGGAAGTGGGTAGTATTATGTTTCTATCCCGGAGATTTTACTTTTGTTTGAGCTACCGAAGTTTCAGCAGTTGCTGGAAAATATAACGAATTTCAAAAATTAGGAGTAGAAGTTCTATCTATGAGTGTGGACAGTATGTTTGTTCATAAAATGTGGAATGATAATGAACTTTCCAAAATGGTGAAAGGCGGAATTCCTTTCCCGATGTTATCTGATGCCGGTGGAAAAGTAGGAACCATCTATAATGTTTACGATGAAGATGCAGGAGTTGAAACAAGAGGAAGATTTCTGATCGATCCTGATGGAGTAATTCAGGGTTATGAAGTCCTTACTCCTCCGGTTGGTAGAAATGTTTCCGAAACTATAAGGCAGATCCAGGCATTCCAATATGTCAGGAACAGCAAAGGAACAGAAGCAACTCCTTCCGGTTGGAAACCAGGAAAAATGACTTTGAATCCCGGGCCGGATCTAGTTGGAAAAGTCTGGAAAGAATGGAAAATTGAGATGGCTTTTGAATGAAAGTAACTTTATGAAAATTCCCACAATGAAATTTTTATTAAAATTTCATTGAAGATCAGCAATTTCTGCCGTGATTTAAAACTGAAACCTTCCAAAGGTCAATAAGAATGAAATATTTGCACGACACCTTTGGAAGGTTAATTCATTTATGGTTCATAAACACAAGAAATCCGGTAAAAATACATATCTGCTTCCGGGCTTAATTGTATGGAAGTATCATAAACATCATAAACTGATGTATAAACTGGAGAATATGGACCATCATAAATATATAATTTATAATAATCTGCTGTGATCGTTCTGCCGCCAACTGTTTGGGTGACAGCATCCCAACTAATTGTAACATTGTCTTCCGTGCATTCTATCTGAAGATTTACCGGAGTAAGCGGAGTCAATTCTTCTTCGAGAGCAGACAATGCTGCTTCCACATCGATCTTCCCTGCTCCCCAAGTATCATTAGGAACATCTCCGGTATAACCATCGATTGCAGCATGATTCCAGAGTTTTACATAAAGATCAGTCCTATCGATTTGTGGATCATAATCTTTCAGGAGAGCAGCAGCTCCGCAGGCAATCGGACTCGAACAGGAAGTTCCCTGAGCAATGAAATAATCTGCCGGAAGTCCTGTTCCTCCATCGTTATTGATCACATTTGGTCCCCAGACTCCAAAGGGAGGACCGGAAATAGCATCGTCGTCCCGCAAAGAAATGATCATCGAACCGGGAGCACAAATATCCGGTTTTTGATATCCGTCTATCCTCGGACCTCTGGAGGAAAAAGTGCCGATATCTCCCACAATTTCATCTGTCCAGCAGTACAGGTAATTGTAACTGTACCAGTCATTGCGAGTTACCCAGGCTCCGACTGCGACTGCCAGATCAGCAGTTCCCGGACTTTCAATAGTATAGAAGGGATCAGGATCAGCAAATATACCATTGCTTGACTGGCTGAATAAATGATAATCGAGAGTCTCACCAGATTGATTGATAACTTTTATAAAAATCGGATCATTTCCAAAAATCGTGGCAGTTCCATATCTGGATTGTGTTCCACGCGGAGATTGAGTCATGTCATAAATCGTCTGAATTGTGACCAGATCGTAATCTTCATCATAGAATTCTAATGTCATCGGTCTTTGGACTGTTGTATCTGGGCTGTCATACCAGACAAGATTGAAGAAATAAGTTGCTCTCGTTTCAGTTGTATCATTATAATTGACGGCAATAAAATCAGAACTCGAACCTCCTGAAAGTGTTCCTGAATAATGCATTTTGTTATCTCCCGAATTTCCTGCTGCCTGGAAAACAAGACAGCCGTCGTTCGATATCCAGTCAACCATCTGATCTGTTTCATCGCTGCCGTCATGATAAACATCCCAACCTCCGATACTGGCATTAAGCAGATCTGCATCATAATAGAAACGGGCTGCTTTATAACAATGATTAAGTGCTGCAGTAGGAATCGCATGCGTATAATCCTGTCCGACTTTCAAACCAATCCAGTCCGCACCTGGTGCCATTCCTTTCCAAACTCCTCCGGAAAGAGTTCCCTGCCCAACGATGGAACCGGCAATGTGAGTTCCGTGTCCGGTTCCGGTGTGAGCATTGGAAACTGTGAAATCACTATCCGGAACTGCTTCTGTGTAATTACTGTAATCAACTGCGATCAAAGGAGTTGGTATATCTTCATGATCCAGCTCAAAGCCGGAATCGATGATCGCGATCTTTACTCCCTCTCCTGTTAAATTGTAAGATTCGGATGAAATCACAGAAACTCCGGTATTCTCTGCTGCCAGATCATTATTGAATTTGAATTGTCCTTCAGCAGTATTGATCCGTTTGATTTGAGAAATCTCTGATATTTCTTCCAGTAATTCCAAATTTAAGGGAATTTTTGCTGTCAGATATCCGGTCGGATGATTTTCCAAAGGTGGAATCCAACTTTCTGGAAAGATCTGGATTCCTTTTTGATCTAACATTTCAATCATTCTGGAATCCGGTTTTGAATCGAAATGAATAAAAACGAGTTGAGAATTCATATCAGGTGCATTTCGGTTGATCTCATGTTTTTTTACGATTTCCCTGTTTTGAAACATCTCTTTCATTTTCATTTCACAGAAAAGTTTTCCGCTAACTTTCGCGGCATAAACAGAATTAACTAAAGCTCCTAATAAAATTACGATAATTACTAACTTTTTCATTTTTTTCTTCTCCTTTTTTGTGTCACGGATTACACGGATTTAACGGATTTTTTTGTAATTTAGTATTTTTATCCGTTTGATCCGTGAAATCCGTGAGCCATTTTTCATTTCATCAGGATCAATTTCTTGACGGATGTAAATCCATCAATCGATATTTTGTAGAAATAGATTCCGCTGGAAACTGATTTGTTGTTGTCATCCTTTCCATTCCATTCAATCGAAAATCTACCATCGTCAATCGAAAATTGCTTCACTTTCTGTCCTTTGATATTATATATATTCAATTCTGTGTTTTCAGTGTTTTCGGTGTTTAGTTGGAATGAGATCGTTGTTTGTGAAGTGAACGGATTCGGATAATTCTGGAAAAGTTCGAAATTATTACTATTTGAGATAGAATTATCATCGACAGCTACTAATTGTTGGATCGCATTTTCCACATCGAGTTTTCCATATCCCCAGGCAGGATTGGGACATTCTCCGGTAAATTCATCTGTTCTCGCATTTTCTGTGATCAGAACGACCAGTTCATCTCTTGTTAAGGTCGGATCATATTCTTTGAGTAATGCTGCAGAACCGCAGGCAGCCGGGCTGGACATCGAAGTTCCGGTCAAGATGATATAATCAGCAGGCAAACCTCCGGTTTCATCTCCTTCCGCATAAGAATTACTTATCACAAAAGGAGTCCAGATGCCAAATGGAGGTCCGTTCCAGGCATCATCGTCACGAGGTGAAATAAGAGCAACTCCCGGAGCGACAATGGTTGGTGCGAACATTCCATCGACCCTTGGACCTTGATTAGAAAAAGGAGATAGTTCTTCTAAATCCGATCCTGTAAAAGTTACAATGAGTCCTTCCCAACTTGTCCAGGTTATTCTTGAGTTATAAGAACCGACGGATATTGCCAGATCAGCATCAGCAGGGGAAGCAATCGTATAATTCGGATCAGGATCGGAAAATTCTCCATTTCCGGATGTTATGAATAAATGAAAATCCAGATTTTCGGAAGATTGATTCATTACCTGAACATAAAAGGGATTTTGTCCGAAAACCGTAGCTGTTCCAAATCTTGATTGAGTTCCTCGCGGAGATTGAGTCATATCTTCAACATCCTGAAAAAAGAGCGGCTCGAAATCCTCATTATAAAAGAGCATTGTCATTTCTTCCTGAATTTCAGTATCAGGACCATCATACCAGATCATATTAAAATTGTAGATAATATCACGAGTTTCGCTTGTATCACTGTAGTTTACGGCAATAAAATCAGAAAGATCATTTCCTGCTAAATTTCCTGAAAAATGCCAGTTTCTATCTGCATCATTTCCGGTTGAGATAAAGGCAGCACAACCATCTTCGGAAATAATATCTACCATTTGTGCATCTTCGCTGCTGCCGTCATGATAATCATCATATCCACCCAAACTGGCATTGATAAAATCAGCATTATAATAGAATCTGGCAGCATAAAGACAATGAAGAAATGCAGAAAGATAAATCGCTCCCGTATTATCATGTCCAACTTTAAGAGCTATAAAATCTGCTCCGGGAGCCATTCCTTTCCAGACTCCGTTAGATTGCGTTCCTTGTCCGAGAATTGTGCCGGCAACATGAGTTCCGTGTCCGGTATGAGTCGATTCGTTGGAAACCGTGAAATCGCTGTCCGGTTCTGCTGTGTAATTACTGTAATCTACTGCGATGAATGGATCGGGAAGATCCGGATGATCGAGTTGGAAACCGGAATCGATGACAGCGATTTTCACTCCTTCTCCGGTAAGATTATACGGATTTTCCGAAAGAGCTAATGCTCCGGTGTGTTCTGCTGCTCTGTCGTTATGCAGAGATAGAGTTCTTTCAGCAGAATTGATCATCTTGATTTCCGGTATTTTTTCCAATTGGAGAAGTTTTTCTCTAATTGCCGGAATACGCGCAGTCATAAATCCAGTCGGATGATTATTACACGGTGGAATCCAACTTTTTGGGAAAAGTGTTACATCCATATTTTCGAGTTGAGAATGTATTCTGCTATTCGGTTTGTTCTCAAAATGTAGGAAAATTAATTGGGATTCAAAACTGGGAGCATCTTTTATTAATTTTGGAACTGCATCGAATTCACCACGATTGAATCTATCCTTCATTTTGATCTCTGTCATCAATCTACCGGAAATCTTACCGGCATTTAATTGAGAAACAAGAAGAACGATCAATGCAAATATTATTATCTTTTTCATCCTAACCTCCGAATTAATTTGTCAAAGTTACATAAATATATTGAGGAAGTCCTGATAAAATTTCGACATTCTCAATATCCTGGGTCGTATAACCTTGTTTGGAAACTCTAACCGTATAATTTCCGGTGGGAACACTTTGAAATGTATATGTTCCCAAAACTCCTGTTGCTCCTGATAATGTTGTATCCAGAATTTCAATTGCTGCTCCGTTAATTGGAATCTGGAAAGTATTCTCAACATAACAGATGAGAGTTCCGGTACCGCTTATTTGTTGCAGTTGAACATCGAGATTAGTCGTTCCGCCGTTTGTTACGGTTACATTTTCAACTACTAAAGTTTCATATCCCGGTTTGGAAAAACTGATGTTGTAAGTGCCAGAAGGGATCAGAAAGATTTCATAAGAACCGTCATCAAAGGTAAGAGAGGAATTATAAAGATCCACGACTTGACAAACAACATTTACGATTGGTTCTCCATCTAAATTGGTTACAAAACCGGCAACACTGCCGGAATTTGTCGAACCTTCCGGCATCAAGAGGAAATCAGCAGCGACTTCTTCATCAGCAATAACTTCTACATTTAGTGTTGCATTATCAAAACCATCCTTTGTGCAGTTGATTGTGTAATTTCCAGCAGGTACATTTTCAATAGAATAGATTCCATCTGCATTGCTTGTTGTATTGAAAGATGTTCCTTCTATTTCAATGTAAGCACCTGATACTATAGTTTGATTGATAACATCGGCAACAAATCCGTAAACCAAACCGTTTCCGCCGCTGGCTTGATCGATCTGTGCATTCACAGTTGTTGTTTGATCGTCAGAGATCTGAACATTGTTTTCTGTGTGATCTTCATAACCTGATTTGGAGAATTTAACGGAATAAGTTCCAACCGGAATATCCGAAATAGAATATTCTCCGTTGGCATTGGTTTGATCACTTAAACTCGTACCAAGAACCTGCACTAAAACACCTTCCAACGGATTTCTACCTGCTGTAACTGTACCTGTTAAATTTCCTTTCTCATCAGGATTTCCACCACCTTGAGAATAACTCAAAACAAGAAACTCATCATCTACAGTTCCTTCCATGATCAAGGTTTGACCATTGATCTGGTAATCCCATTGATAAGTTCCAACCTCGATCCATAAAGCATTGCTTTGAGTGATATCGGTTGTCATTGTGCTTCCGGTAGAAGTTACTTTCCCGGAAAAAGTTGCTGTCTCATCATCTTCCTCATCCACAAATTCACCATTCATGTTTCCGTTTGCTTCGATATTAACAAAACCTTCATAATCCTGCTCTCCGTCTTCATCCGTATAGGTTTGAAGGATCCAGTTTCCAACCAGATCCTGATCGAGACCACCGCTTGGACTCGTTCCTGAATCCTTGCTGCAACCTGCGAGTAATATTCCAATTAATATTATTGGAATTACATAAGTTCTAAATTTCATCATCTCCTCCTTTATTTCTTCCGAAGCTTTCTTTCACTTGTTCATACATAAAGATTCGGAAGGATATGAATGCCCCTAACTTTCCGAATCCGGCAGCTGCAGGATAAGAATATCTTCATGAGAAGCTTCGGAAAGG
>DRTC01000437.1 GCA_011372345.1 Candidatus Cloacimonadota bacterium | reverse complement strand
TAACTTTCCGTTTTCTGTTGGGATCGCAATTTTCTTATTCATTTTTTCTCCACTTTTTCAATAATTTTATTAACGATACTTTTCATTTCCTTAGCTCCGGAAAGATCGCTGAAATCTTTGATATACGCTTTTCCGGAATCACTGGATTCCACGATATTTACATCGATCGGAATTTTTCCCAGAATATCAACTTTAAAATCGAGAGCTGCTTTAGCTGCTCCTTTGCCAGGGAAAATATCGACTTTTTCTCCGCAATGAGGACATGTAAAACCACTCATATTTTCAATAATTCCAACAACCGGAACTGACATTTTTTCGGAAAACCTGATGGTTTTACGAGCGTCCAGAAAGGCAACATCCTGCGGAGTGGAAACTATTAAAGATCCATCGACTTTTTTCAGGATTTGAACAATAGATAATGGTTCGTCACCTGTTCCGGGAGGACTGTCAACAATCAGATAATCCAGTTCGGGCCATTCGATGTCCTGCAGAAATTGTTTGATCACTCCCATTTTCAGAGGACCTCTCCAGATCACAGGATCATCAACGCTTTGTAATAAAGTTGCGATCGTCATTGCATAAAGATTTTCATGAACCTTGATTGGTGTAGGTCTTTTGGATTGATTGGAAAATCCAAGTCTCTGACCTTCGATTCCCAGCATTTTTGCAATCGATGGACCGTGAATATCGATATCGAGAATTCCAACTTTCTTTCCTGAGAGAGCCAATCCATAAGCCAAATTTACGGATACAGTGCTTTTCCCGACTCCACCTTTTCCGCTGATAACGATCAGTTTGTGCTTGATCCGATCGATGTTTTCCTGTAATTGTTTTTCTTCCCGGATCTTCTTTTCAGCATCCTTGTTGATGTTGACCTCGTGTAAATCTACATTACTTTTCTCCATTTTTCTTTTCCTCTTCTATTATTTCATATTCAGGTTTGATAACCTTTCTTTCTTGAGTATTATTATAACTTATTTTTTTTGATTTCAAAAATTTATTTATCAGAAGCTTGACTTTACTGTTCGGACTTGTTAGATCTTTAATCAAAGTTCCGGTAATAGCAGTCAAGATCGTTCCCCAAATAGTTCCGGAAGAAGAAATTCTTTTTCCTCCTCTATTTCGGAAACCTCGTCCAAATTTTGGACCCATTCCATCAGGCCCGGTTCCATCTCTTCCCTTCATAATAACTCTTATGATTTAATCACTTAAAAAGACTATACTATGCGTTGTTATCGATGGTAAATAAAAAACTATGAAAATCTGATACTAAAATGAAGAAGAAAAACAGGTGATAGAAATCTACCACCTGTTTTCTGGATTATTTTTCTTCTTTTCCCGAGGTAAGTTCGGACAATCTTTTTTCCATAGATTTCAGTTGTTCTTTCAGGATTTTCATATCATTCTCGATCAAAGTTTTTTCGGAAACATCAGGATAATAATCAGCTGGTGGAGTTCCATATTCATTGAAATAAGCTCTGTTACGATTTCTATATCCACCACCAAATCCTCTGCCATATCCTCTTCCAAAACCACGACCGAATCCTCTTCCGTATCCTGCTCCTCCTCGTGGTAATCCTCTGGTAAATCCCGGGCTATCATAACCTGCACAATAACCCAATCCTCTTCCTGTCATTGGTCCCATTCCGTCAGGACCTGTTCGATCACCTCTTGGCATCATAACCTCCTTTTAAATCATTTCCGTCTTTTCAAGACTTGACACAAACCGAAGGTCTTGTGTTAAGTCGCTAATGAAAGCACGGTCACCTTATCCCAAGATTCATATTCTCCAACGGAGATGCCGGAACTTGGGACAAGTTTCGGATTATTTTTACCTTCTTCGACCACGGTCATTTCTCGGATTCTGAGGATATCGTGAATCTCTTCCTCGTCCCTGACCGCTACCTCTTCCTCTGCCCGATTCGTTACCGCTCGCTTTACCTAAACCGCGACCGGTTCTCGGTCCTCTTCCATCCGGACCTGTTCTATCACCACCTGGCATAATATCACCTCCTTCCTTTTCGATTTCTTCCTCGACAACATCTACCATGACCAAATTCCCCGGCATAATCGAATAAATTAGTCGAACCACATACCGGGCATCTGATCAAACCTTCTTCAAATTGGGAGTTGAAGATATGTCCGCAATTAAAACACTTGAGAAGATTACCTCTGAAATGGATGTTACCTCCTTCGATTACCAGCATTTTACCCTCGATCAGGAAAGCAGATAATTTTTTTCTGGCTCTTTCGATCAAGCGGGTAAAAGTTGAACGCGAAATTTCCATTTCTTCGGCAGCTTCGGCATGTTCTTTTCCAAGAAAATCGGTTAGGCGAATGGCTTCAAATTCATCGAGATTAAGTTTGATCTGATCTATATTTCTTCCTCTAACGCTTACAGGTTTAAAGCGTGTAAAAAGCGGAGGTTGAAAAACCATTCTTTCCTTTTTCGGTCTCGACATATTTACTCCCAAAAGCAAAATACAAAGACAAAATAATGCACATAGGTGCATAAGTCAAATTATTTTTTTATTTTTTAATTTATTTATTATAAAATTGACGATTAGTTAAAATGTAAAATATACCTTACATAATTTTTTTTAATTTCCTGTTTTCAACAAGATAAGTTTTTTTTATAGAATTTCTTTT
>DRTC01000436.1 GCA_011372345.1 Candidatus Cloacimonadota bacterium | reverse complement strand
TCCAAAAAAGGTCAAAGAAGCAGCCTGGAATTTCATCTGGTTTTATGACAGCGAAGAAGCCCGTAAAATACGCATGAAAGTGATGATCGATGCCGGTTACGGACGCATGCAGAATCCAATCTACCTGAAAAGATACGGTTATGAAGAATACCTGCGTTACTCACCTCCAGGCTGGATCGAAACCTTTGAAGAAGCCCTCAAGAACGGTCATCCAGAACCTTACGGACACAACTGTCAGAAAATCTATGAATATATGACCTATCCCATCGATGACTGCATTTCGCTGGAAGAAAACGGAAAACTGGGAAATACGCAGGAGGAAAAAAGAGCAAAGATCAAAGAAATTCTCGATCAGGCAGTGGAAAGAACCAACGAAAAGATGATCGGTATGATCAGTCTTCAGGAACGAACCAGACGGAATCGGATTGCATCTTTGGTGGCAATTTTCGTGTTTCTTATTTTCTTTTTCGCTTTGTATAAAGTCTGGCAGATATTCACTCCCAAAAATGTTTATCACTCGAAAAACAGGCAGAAGAAAAAATACTTTTTTGTGTATTTGATGCTCGTTCCTGCTTTGGCTTCGATCCTTTTGTGGAAGTATGTTCCCATGTTCATGGGATCAGTAATTGCCTTCCAGGATTATCAGGTTGTCGGGCAGTCGGAATTCATCGGATTGCAGAATTTTGCGGATGTTCTCTTTGATCCGATCTGGTGGTCTGCACTCGGTAAAACGCTTTATTATATGAGTCTCGCTCTTGGTCTGGGATTTCTTCCTCCCATCATTTTAGCGATTTTGCTGCAGGAAGTTTCGCATGGTAAGATCATCTATCGCGTCATCTATTATCTGCCGGCTGTGATCAGCGGAATTATTGTTATTTATCTTTGGAAATTGCTTTACGATCCGTCTGATGCAGGAGGTTTGAACCAGGTATTACTCGCTCTCGGTTTGGAAAAGAGCCGCTGGATCCGGGATGAGAACCTGGCGATGTTGTGCGTTATTCTGCCGACGATCTGGGCTGGAGTCGGTCCCGGTTGTCTCATCTATCTGGCTGCTTTGAAAGGAATTCCTGATGAAAATTACGAAGCAGCAGACATCGATGGAGCAAATTTCTTTCAGAAAGTTATTTATGTTGTTTTTCCCAATTTGAAGGCTCTGATCATCATCCAGTTCATTGCTGCCTTTATTGCGTCTGCTCAACAAAGCGGATTTATTCTCGTCATGACTTTCGGTGGTCCGAACGAAGCGACCAAAGTGGCAGACTTGCTCATTTTTGAAAAAGCATATCTTTATTTGAAATTCGGCATTGCGACAACCATGGCCTGGATGCTGGGCATGATGCTGATGGGATTTACGATCCTACAGTTGAGAAAATTATCGAGAATGGAATTTAAAACCGTGGATACAAGGTGATGCTTAATTACAAGTCAGGAATTAAGAGTTATGAATGAAAAAAATATAAGTGATACTAACTTAATAAATGAGATTAAAAGAATAGTATCAGAATCCAGAAAAAAAGCTATTCGCAAAATAAATACTGAATCTCTATTGATGTATTGGAATATTGGAAAAGTTATTGTGGAATTTGAACAGCAGGGAAATATCCGAGCTGAGTATGGTAAATCTCTGCTCATCACTATTTCACGAAAATTAAGCAAAGATTTAGGTAAAGGATTTTCACGCAGTAACTTGCAAAATATGAGATTGCTCTATCTAAACTACCCGAAATGCCAGACACTGTCTGGCAAATTGAGCTGGTCTCATTATTGCGAATTAATTTCCATTTCTGAATTTGAAAAACGTTCATTTTATGAAATCGAAAGTCAAAATGCCAATTGGTCTGTTAGAGAACTGAAAAGACAAATTGAGAGTTCACTATTCGAAAGACTTCTTCTATCCAAAGGAAAAACCAATAAAGAAGAACTTCTAAAATTAGCTCATAAAGGGAATGAAATTCAAGTTCCTGCTGATATTCTCAAAGATCCTTATGTCTTTGAATTTCTCGGTATTCCTGAAAGAAAACCACTTTTGGAAAAAGAACTGGAACGCAAACTTATCCGACATATAGAAAATTTTCTGCTGGAATTGGGAAAAGGATTTATGTTTGTGGGTTCACAACAGAGAATTACATTGAATAATACCCACTATTTTGTTGATATGGTTTTTTATAACAAAATCCTTAAATCTTATGTCCTGATCGATCTGAAAAAAGGAAAACTGAAACCGGAACATATCGGACAGATAAACGCATATCTCAATTACTATAAAACAGAAATTAATGATATTGATGATAATCCACCGATTGGGATAATTCTCTGCACAAGTAAAGATGAAATTGTAGCAGAATACGCACTGGGTGGTATTAATACTCAAATCTTTACATCCAAATATGTTCTCTATATACCAAAAAAGGAAGAGTTGATCAAAGAAGTTAAACTTGTTCTGGATAGCGATATTGGGAGATGCTGATGGGATTTACGATCTTGCAGTTGAGAAAATTGTCGAGAATGGAATTTAAAACGGTTGATACCAGATGAGGATTAGCAACGAACAAAACTAACAAAATGAACAGGAAGAAAATGGTGAAAACTTAACAAGTTTTTAATGCTTGTGAAGTTTGGAAAGAATACTTTCAGCAATGATAAAACTGTAGCACAGAATTGCATTCTGTGAGTAAATCAAGATTCCGATCTTGATATTTACTTTCACATTATTCAAAAATGTGCTACAGAAAAATTGTTCTCACGCTTCGCTTTGAAGTCGAGTCCAATTTTTTTGTTCGTCTTGTTGGTTTTGTTAGTTGCAGAATAAAAATGTTTTCTGTTCGTGTTGTTTGTTTTGTTCGTTGCTAAATAAGGAAAATTAATGTCAATTATTGGAAAGGTAGGTCGGAAATCGATCAAGATCAGGTCGCTCAATATCTCGATCCACACGCTGCTGTTAATCGGAGCGATCACGATGATCTACCCATTTATGATCATGGTTTCATCTTCCTTCAAAAGTCATGTAGATTCTAAAAAGTTCAGCGTTTATCCGGAATTTTTCTTTAACGAGGAAATGCTTTTTAAGAAATATGCGGAAGCTCGTTATAATGAAGAATCCGGTTTGTTCATCGAGCAGTATAAAAACCGTTTTCTCTCTTTTGAATTTCTGGAAATTCCATCTAAAACAAATTCCCGAAAATTTGCTGATTGGCAGGAATTTCAAAAGCATTCTTCCCAGAAATATTCGGTTTATGATTTTTATGTGGCAGAGCAGTTCGGTCGCGGAATTTATCCGAGAAATGAAAGAATTTTTCGTTCCGAAATAAAACAGGAATGCAATAAAAGCCTGGAAAATTTCAATCAGAAATACAAAACCGGAGTTACAACCTGGGAGGAAGTTCGAGTTGAGGAAAAGGGAATTTTGTTTAGGAATTTTACCGGAGATTATAGGAATTTCCTGAAAAGATACGAGGAATTTCGAGAACATGTTCCGCTCTCTGACAGACTTTACGCAAGTATCGACGGTCATTTTCTAATAACAGAAATTATTCCGACTTATCGCGGTAAACTGGAAATTCTGAATCAAAAATTGGGAACAAATTATGCAGATTGGAATAACATTTTTCTCACCCGAAAAGTGCCGGATTCTCCTCTCAAAAAGCATTGGATAAATTATGTTAAAAATACTTTAAACATTCATCATATCGGCATCGAAGCGACAGCATTCCCAAAATACAGGAAATTCCTGCGGGAAAAATATCCAAATATCGAACTTCTCAATGAGACTTATAAAACTTCTTACCCGGATTTTTCCGAAATTATTATTCCTGAAAATTTACCGAGAACCGGAGCCATGCTGGTTGACCTGACTTTCTTTATCGAGAATATCATCGAGCCGGAATATCTTTATCTGAAAAGTGTGGAATTCGATTACCGTGATTGGCTACGGGAAAAGTATGGATCAATCGATGAGATAAACCGGTTTTATGAAAAGGGATATGCTTCGTTTGAGGAAGTTTCGCTTTCCACTGAATTTCCCAAACATAACCTCAATCTGCAAAAAGATTGGACGGAATTTGTTAAAAGAAGAGCAGAAAACACTTCCCTTTCTCTGCTGATGACCTGCCAGAAAGAATTTCTTGATTATATGAAAACAGTTTTTCCAGACAAAAATGGTAATCTCGATCTCGACTCATTCAATCAAACTTTAGGCATGAATTTCAAAAAAGAAATGAATGTTTATCCAACCAAATCTATACCAGAAAACAGCGAGTATCAAAGGATTTGGCTGAAATTTGTTCGGGAAATTGTTTCTCCTCAATTCCTGAAAATCAATGTTGAAAAAGAAGCAAGATTCTGGCTGGAATTTCTACAGGAAAAATATCAGGCTATAAAAAATTTGAATTCTGCTTACGGTTTGGTTTATACGAATTTTGATGAGATCACGATCGATAACTGGGAATTCGATTACCAGATTTTCAAAGCAAATAAAAAAGCAATTTTCCGGGAATTCCTTCAACGCAATTATGTGATGGTGCTCGATGTGATGCTCTATAATGGTCGGGCGATCATGAACACTTTGATCTACTGCTTGCTGGCGATCATCACTGCTTTGATCATCAATCCGCTGGCTGCTTATGCCATGAGCAGGTTCAAACTGAAAGCAACCTATAAAATAATCCTCATTCTGATGTTAACCATGGCTTTTCCGCCCATGGTAATGGGAATTCCCAACTTTCTGCTACTTAAAAAACTGAATTTCCTGAACACCTTCTTTGCCTTGATCCTGCCGGGAGCTGCGGACGGTTATTTCATTTTTCTTTTGAAAGGATTTTTCGATTCACTTCCCAAAGAACTTTTCGAAAGTGCAACCATCGACGGAGCGAGTGAACATCGTATCTTCTGGCAGATCGCCATGTCGCTTTCCAAACCGATCATGGCTGTGATTGCACTCGGTGCTTTTAATGCTGCTTATCGTAACTTCATGTTCGCTTTCATCGTCTGCCAGGACAAAAGCATGTGGACGATGATGGTTCATATTTACCAGTTGATGCAAAGAAGTTGTGCCGGAGTTGGTTTTGCGGCGCTGGTCATTGCTGCTATTCCGACCTTTATCGTGTTCGTGTTCTTCCAGAATATTATTATCAAGGGGATCGTGGTGCCGACGGAGAAATGATTGGTTAAGCAACGAACAAAACTAACAAGACGAACAAAAGGAGATAAATGGCTCACGGATTTGCACGGATTGAACGGATAGAAATTTAACACTGAAAAGTAAAATTTTGTTCGCAGTGAACGAAGTGAGTGTGAAGCGAGGATCATTGAATATTGTCTTCGACTCACACTTCGTTGCGAGTCAAATCCAGGAAATATGCAATTTCAAACTCACGATCTGAAATTGCATAAAAACCTGTAAATAGTTATTATAAATGGCACAAACTTTGTGCAATACTTTTCAAAAATCCAAAATATCACGAATAAAGATCATAATAACAGGCTAAAACCTTGACAGGTTTTGTGCAATTATAAAATGCGACTTTAGAATTTCACAAAAAGGTGAAAACAATGATTAAAAGAGAATCTACAGCCGTATTAAAAAGAATGGCTGCAACCTTTCCGGTTGTCAGTATTACGGGTCCCAGACAATCGGGTAAAACTACACTCGTGCAAAATGTTTTTCCTGAAAAAGAATACATTTCTTTAGAAGATCCAATTGAAAGAGATTTGGCTATTACTGATCCAAAAAAGTTTTTCTCCAGGTTTCCAAACGGTGCGATCATCGATGAAGTTCAGCGTATTCCCGACCTTTTTTCCTATATTCAAATCATTGTCGATGAGCGAAAAGTGATGGGAGATTTTATTCTGACCGGAAGTAACCAATTCGAGTATATGCGATCTCTATCGCAATCATTAGCCGGAAGAACAGCGATTTTGAAGTTACTACCTTTTTCATATCAAGAAATTTTTAGTGATAAAAAAGAAGACATTAATAAAATTCTTTTCAAAGGAATGTTTCCGGCTATATATGACCGCAATCTGGATGTCGATATTTACTTCCGTTCATACATCAATACATACCTGGAAAGAGATGTCAGGCAACTCATTAATATTGTCGAGATCAGCAAATTTCAGAGATTTCTCGAATTATGCGCCGGTTGGACCGGTAGAATTTTGAATAAAAGTTCAATAGCATCTGCTGTTGGAATTTCCCAACCAACCGTAGAAAATTGGCTTTCCGTTTTGGAAGCAAGTTTTATCATCTATCGGTTAAGACCTTTTTATAAAAATCTAAAAAAAAGATTAACCAAATCCTCAAAACTGTATTTCTTTGATACCGGTTTGATCTGCAAACTTTTACGAATCGAAAATTTTAAACAATTATTAACTCACCCTTTGCAGGGAGAGATCTTTGAAAATTTTGTAGTTTCGGAGTTTTTGAAATACAGGCTTCATAAAGGTTTGGACAGCAATTTATATTATTTTCGTGATTCACACGGTAATGAAGTGGATATCATTATCGAAACAGGATACGGTTCTGTTCCGATTGAGATAAAATCGGGACAGACCATAAATTTTTCATTCTTTAAAGGATTGGATATTTTCGGGAAACTCGAGCATGGATACAAAAGTTCAGGTTTGATTTATGGAGG
>DRTC01000435.1 GCA_011372345.1 Candidatus Cloacimonadota bacterium | reverse complement strand
GTCTAAATTACAATCGTAGATATTTTTATTATAGATTTCGATCCAATCGTCATATTCACCATTTTCATCGAAAATTGTCGATTCGTTCACAGCTAGGAATTCATTAATAAATAGACCATCGGTCAATTCCAGGATATTTGCTGATAATGGAGAGGGAAAAATAAATTGTACCCATTCATTTCCTCCATCCGGTAATCTGCCGTAAGAAATATTGGTTTCCTGATTTTCATAACTTAAACTATCAATTGCCAAAATACCATTAATTCCATATAAACCAATGAATTCAGAGTTATTGTTTAATTTAAAATTCGCATGCATATTTCCCTGTTCGGTTTCACCATCTGCCCAAACCAATAGATATCCATTAGCAGGAATTTCAGCATCAGGGAATTTCCATTTATCCGGTATTGAAGGATCGTCTGAAAGGAAAAGCCCTCTCATATTTATGGGATAATCATTAGCATTGTAAATTTCGATCCAGTCTTCGAATTCATCAAATTCATCTCTAATCACGGACTCGTTATCTGCTAAAAATTCATTGATGTAAAGACCGGATATCCTTTCCGGAATATTGAATTCATTTAACTGTGCAGTAATACTTTGAAATCTCTGCTGGATCAGGTTTTTTAATCCGAAAATGATACCGTTATCACTTTGTATGTTTTCTAGAAGATTAGTCTCAAAATCTTCATTGGAATACATTTTCAAAGTATCAGCATAAACTGCATCGCGGATGAGATTGGCTAAACTATCGATTCTTGGAAATAAAAAATCCTCATTTAGAGTTGTTTCCAGAAAATATTGATAATTCATCAAGTAAATATTTCTGTAATAATCTATTTCAAAGGTCCTGTTTACCAGAGGTTTAGGAGATTCAGGGGGTGCCATATGAAAAACAGCAAAATTGTATATATCCTCTTCTGTCATCCCGCCTGCCATATTTGCGAAGGAGGAATTAAAATCCCATGGAATATGAAGAAATTTGTCGGAATCTGTTCTATGATAAGCAAAGTAATTATGACAACCTAGAAAATAACTGTCCATATTTACCAGGAAATTATTAACAACATGGAAAAAAAGATAATTGCGAATATGGAAAATCTGTTCTAATTCAGTTGGATATGAATCGATAGGTGTATTATTCAAAACATCAATCAAATTGATCAAATCAGACCAGTCATTTTCTTCCTCGTTGGTTTTCAATTCATATTTATCATAATAAGATTCAGGATCCGGACCATACCAGACAAGATCGCCCATGGGATCACCTTTGAATAAATTTCCTTCTTCATTATTTCCAAAATTCTTTTTTACGAATTTTTTATTGATCTGTTCAACATTTGTGTATAGTCCCCAATAATTTCCATTAATAAATACCTTAACAAAATTTGCCCTGGGACCAGGAATGTGCTGATTGATCAAATCGCAGAATATTTTTTCTCTAAGAAAACTGGGATCAGCATACTCATTACTTAAACTTAGTTTTGTGAGTCCGAAAAATTCCTGATCTTCGATAAATTCATTAAATTTAATTTTAAAAGGTTTCTTATTGGATGGGTATGACATTGATTTATTACCTTTGAGCCTAACACCTACATCCTCATATACTTCTCCGTTAAATTCAAAATCTGCAATGACATATTGATCAATATTATATTCTTCGTTATAGATCAGGACTTCCCAGAAATTTTCGTTTTCAAAAGTAAGATAGAACTCGTGAATTTGAGTGTCATCAAAAACAGGATCAGAAATATGAGCGTTACAGGTTATAAAAATGAAATATAAAAAAACAGGAATGAAAAATTGTTTTAAAATTTGATTTTTAAACTTCATAATTCCCCCTCAAATTCAGTAACAATAAATTGCATAAAATATACCAGAAAGAACGGTTCCATTTTAGTATCTTCAGTGGTGCTAATTTGTTTTATATTAAGGGATTAGAGTTGTTCTGATTTAATAATAATTATTTGGTTAATTATGTGCTTTGTAGATTTGTGTCGATAAAGGGACAAAGAAGAAAGTAATGTCTCAAATAATATCAGAAAATTCTGGATTCGGATTATTTCTAATTAACAGCTTTAATATAATAAAATTTCTTTATATCAGTTAAGGATTCATTCCAATTCGTGGTTGTAATTTCTTCAGCTTCAATCACAAAATTCGAATATGGATCATCTGCAGAATAAATATCATATGAAGTTGCATAATCTACGGCATCCCATTCCAGATAGATGGAGTCATTTTCCACAGAAATAGTAATGTTCTGGGGAGCAGTTGGATAATAGGGACTTTCCGTAATTGTGAAAAAAATCGCAGTTTCGTCTTCTATTGGTTGAGCAGTCGGAGCATAGTTATTTGCGAAGGTCATTAACAAACCTTGAGTCTGGGCTTCATTTTCGATCCCGACAGTTGCATAATTATCTCCCTGATCGATGTTGTTTATTTCATTATATTGAAAGAGAATTTCTCCATCTCCGGTTGGAGTTGGATAAAATTCAGGATCGTAGAGAATAACTTCAAAAGTTTCATCATAATAAGGATTGTAAACATTCTGGAAATCAGTCCATTCGATGATGAAATAATCATTGGCAGTATCATAGAAATAGTATAAATTACCGTTTTTTAGATCATCCCAGAAAGGAGCGATCATTGCCGGAGAACCGCTTCCGGATGGAATTGTGCGATTTCGGTGGAACATCAAATCCGTTTCTCCCATACACAAATAGCCATTAGAACAGACCGAAATCTTATCATACGATGTTCCAAAATATTGAAAATCAAAGGGCAGATCGATAGTTTTAATAAAACCGTCTTCAGTCGCATGTCCTCCGGTTATTTGAGTTCCGGTATTTTCGATTTCAATCCAGTTATAAACAGGAGGTGTGAAATTTCCGGAATCATTACTCTCGATCGCATAATATCCATATTCGCAGAAAGTCGGGCTGAATTCATTGATAAATCCGATCGGAATAGAAAATTCTAATTCCTGCAGGATTGTTCTGTTATCGGAAATTTCTAACCTGAAAAGTGCTTGCTCTCCATCTAGAACATCTTCAACGGATACCTGGAAATAATTTGCGTTAGTGCCGGATGTTCCAACAGAAATATTGGAATAATTTCTATTTGAAATTAATACTTCGGTTTTATCATTTAAACTTATCAGATTAGCATAAAAATCTCCTGTTTCATAATTTCCGCAATTCTGAAGTTCAAGATAAACTTCTTCCGTATTATTCTGGATCAAACAGGAATCAGGATTAGCAACGATAAAATCTGCTAAAACAAGTTCGGCAGCATTTATCTCAACCGGGATCAGGAAAGTTTCTTGTTCATCTCGAATTAATATTTTACGGCTTTCAAATTCATAATCGACATTCAAAAAAAGTTCTGAAACCTGACCATTATACCATTCTTCTCCAATTTGGAATTGGAATTCACAAATCTCCGAATCTCCTGCACCGAGTGATTCAATATTTATATTTCCCAAAATAATTTGGAGATAATCATCATTCGAGGTTAAAACAGCATAAATATTAGTAGCGGTGAATTCTCCCAGATTTTTTATAATAACTTCCAGATCAACGATTTCACCGGAAACAATTGAATCCATAAAAGTATATTCATATAAACCAACAATGTTTCCATCGATAACCGATAAAGTGTCGGTTTCCGGGATGTATCCGTATTTGGAAGCAGTTATTTCATAAACTCCTTCTTCAAGGCTGAGAGGGATATTTACTTCGCCATTCGCATCTGTAAAATCGATTGTGATTAAACTATCGGAATTTGTTACGGCAATTGTAAAACCGGATTTATCTAATTCTGAGGTTGTAATTCCTACATTCAAATAATTTTCACCCGTGATCATTTCTTCGGTAAAATTCATGGAAACTTCTTTGGGAGTATCTGTCCAAATAGAAAGACCCGGATCTCCCAATAAACCATAAACATAAAAATAAAATTGATCGGAATTGGTGGCATCTCCCCATTCATGACAATCAGGGAAATTGTTATACAATTCCATTTTTCCACGCAAAAGCATTTCTCCGCATGTGAATAAATTTTCTTGAGTTATTCCCTGGTAAATTCCCATATCATTGGCATTGTTAAAGGGAGTTTTTGTGTTGAGTTCACTTGGTCCGATAAAACCGATCGCACCTTTGGGAATTGCAGGTGAACCGGCAAGCAACCAGGTTTCTCCAAATGCAGAAGGATAATCATCGCAAGCAAAATTACCTCCTCCGCAGACAATGCTCGTGATCATTGGAAGTTTATAACCATTTGTTAGATTATTGATATTATCGAGATTGAACATCGGATTCGGTTCTCCCCACCAATAGTTCCAATCACCAAATCCGCGATAATTAACAAATGAATGACCTTCATTGATCTTATTCTCTAATTGTGTTTGACCGACTTCATAAGGAGAAATGAGTGTATCGACAAAAGTATATCCGAAATTCAGGAGTTTATCTCGCACAGCCATTTTTGTTTCACGAGCAGAATAATAAT
>DRTC01000434.1 GCA_011372345.1 Candidatus Cloacimonadota bacterium | reverse complement strand
GTGCTATTCCTGCTACGATGCAGAGGGCAACCCATAAAGTGAGATATTTTTCAAAAACATTCATCTCGCGTGTTTTTGCTTTTTTTTCGGTAACTTCACAAAATTGACTCAATCTTCCTCCCTGAACTCTCCGGTAAATTCATCAATTTTTTCTTTGATCTTATCACGCACTCTTCTAAATATATCCATAGATTTCCCGTGCGGATCATCAAAGCCAATGTGAAGTCTATGCGCTACCTTTCCTGTAAAAACCGGACAAGATTCTTTGGCTCCGTCACAAACGGTGATCACATAATCAAATTCATTATTTAGATATTTTTGCACAGCTTCCGGTTTATGAGAGGAAATGTCAATTCCCACTTCTCTCATCACTTCTATAGCAAAAGGCTGCACAAAATCACCCGGATCTGTACCGGCAGAAAACACTTCGAAGTTTGAATATTGTTTCAGAAAACCTTCTGCCATCTGGCTGCGACAGGAATTTCCGGTGCACAAAAACAGTACTTTTTTCACTTTTTTACATCCTGGTTCTTCTTATGAAATTTTTCCCAGCAGCTTTTACATAAAGGAACATTCTGCGTACTACAACATCCTTGAATTTGAATGTTTCGAATTTCATCTTTACCGGTCATCTTTCCGCAACCTTCACATTTTACTTCTTTCTTTTCCATTTTGCACCTCTAAACAATTTTAATTTTATCTCTATTTTTGATGATCTTATATTTTGCTGTGGAAATTATTAAAAACTCAATTTCCTCAGTTTCCCTAATAAGACCTTTTTCAATGAAAACTTTTATTCCGTTTTTGGAAAAAATATAATATTCATCTAATTTTCTCGGATTGAACATTTTATCCGGCGAAGCCATCCGACCGGACGGCATTTTATAAGCATTTCATCAGCCTACAACCTGATAGTAATTTCCAATTGAAATCACACCACCGTGAGTTTTTACATATTCAACGAATTCTTTGTTTTCAATTTCTATTTTCATAAATTCTTTCCTAGCCATTGCGAAGGTTAAACAGGAAGATATCATCTGTTGGAAACCATTCGCAAGGTTTTGTGACGATTTAACTTCCAAATGTTTCGACTAAGTCGAATCTTTGGAATGTTGAATTTATATTGATCAAACAATCGGAAGATCTATAAACTGAACATTCCGATGGTTTCATCTCAAAGCAGGAGCTTTGAGTTACAATTTATTTGATCAGCTTTTCAATATCATCAACAGAAAGAACTTTTCCCATTGAAACGACTTTTTCATCAATAACGAGTGACGGTGTCATCATCACACCGTAATTCATAATATCGTTAATTTCAGTTACTTTTTCTACTGTTGCATCTACGCCTGTTTTTTCAATAGCTTTTACTACCGCTCGTTCTTGTTGAATGCACTTAGCGCATCCTGTTCCCAATACTTTGATAATCATTATTTTCTCCTTTTTTATTTATCTCGATTTATTATTAAAAATTTTGAATAATCAAAATTGCTGCAACGAATAATAGAACCGTTCCAAAGACGATTTTAATATTCTTTGATTTCAGCTTTGTTGCCATTACTCGTGAACCTAATTGACTTCCAAGTAAAACAGCTAAAACACAAAGAAGCCAAATTGACCATCTCGGTTGGGCAGCAGTTACAATGTGCGAAAAGAAACTGGATAAACCGGAACAAGTAACAACAAAGGCAGATGTCGCAGCGGCTGCCTTAGCTTCTAAACCGGCAATATAAAGTAACGGTACCACAAAACTTCCGCCGCCTCTTCCCAGCAATCCCGCAAAGAAACCTAAGATCGATCCACCGGAAACTCCTAACACAGTTCTTTCTTTGGAAGTCATCTCTCCTCTTTTAGGTTTCCATCCACTTAGCATCAAGATGGCAGCAATTGCCGTAAAGATTGCAAAAATGAAGATCATTGGTCTTGTTGGTAAATTTATATTTAGCCACGCACCAAGTGGAGCAAGCAATATCATTGCAATTCCAAAAGGTATTGCTACTTTGAAATCAATTAATTTCTTTAATCCATATGTTATCGAAGCTGAAGAACTGTTCACGACATTCAATAACATTCCCAAAGGTATGGCTTGAGTTTTAAAATCCATTCCCATCCAATACAAAATAGGGATATAAAGCTGTGAACCACCCATTCCCAGCATGGAAAAGAGAAATGAGATCACAAAAAACAAAATGGGTGAAATAAATAATAATTCCATAATATCTCCCGATTATATCTCTATTATTTCTTTGCTAAATGTTTAAGCAATTTCCCGGGTTTAAATTCTCCTGCCAGTTCTGCGTATCCGCCTTCAATTATGCGTACATTTTTATAGCCGAGACCTCTCAAATAGAAATAAACCATAGTTGATCTGACCCCCGACGAGCAAAAAATACCAACAATTTTATCCTGCGGAATTTCTGCCAATCTCTCCGGAATTTCACATATTGGAATATGCAAAACCGGCATATGATGAACTAAACTGAATGCAATCGTTTCAACTTCTTCTTTTGATCTGACATCAAGGAATAGAGAGTTTGATTCGGACAAATGAGCAGTAGGTGATATTTTGTGTTTTCCGCTGCCGAAAAATTCTAATGTCATTGATTTTAATACTTTGTTTAATCTTTCCATTTTAATCCTCCCTTTTCTATCTCATTTAATATATCATCCCGAAAATAACTCCGGAAATCGTTGCCATCACAATAACAGTTGAAACAAAAACTAATGTCTTTTTTATTCCCATCACGCTGCGAATTACCAGCATATTGGGAAGCGACAAAGCAGGTCCTGCCAATAACAATGCCAGAGCAGGTCCTTTACCCATTCCGTTTCCAAGTAGCCCTTGCAGGATTGGAACTTCTGTGAGTGTTGCGAAATACATAAAAGCTCCGCTGACTGATGCGAATAAATTCGCCCAAATGGAATTTCCTCCTACCAGTTTTACTATCCATTCGGATGGGATCAATCCTTCGTGTCCCGGTCTTCCCAATAAAGAACCTGCAATAAGAACTCCCAGAAATAGAAGCGGAAGAATCTGTTTGGCAAATCCCCAGGTGGAAGAAAACCATTCTCCCATTTCACCTTCGGAAGTGCTGGTGAAATAGGAAAGCCCTATAATTCCGGTTACAAAAGTGATCATATTATTTCCTTTAAAAACGATGTGAACGAGAATTACAACTGCGGCAGTTAAAAGTATTTTCCATAATTTCATATTGAAAATACGGTTCAATACTAATCCAAAAAAGACTGCGAGAATCGCGGTAATAATCCATTTTGCGTTATAAATAGCAGCCCAAAGACCGGCATCAATAGACGGTTTCCCCCAATTGGCAAAGATCAGAATTAGAACCATTATTCCAAAGTGAATGATTTCCTGCCATAACGGTCGCGTAACTTCCTGCTCCGGCATCAGTAACTGCTGCTTGGCTTTTTCCTGTTCTTCTTTGCGGAAAATAAATGCCATTATCAAACCGATGATCACGCTGAATACGATTGCTCCAACAGCTCTGGCAATACCAATTTCCATTCCCAATACTCGTGCGGTTAAAATTATCGCTAAAACATTGATGGCAGGTCCGGAATAGAGAAAAGCTGTGGCAGGTCCTAACCCGGCACCTCGTTTGTAAATTCCGCTGAACAGTGGTAAAATAGTGCAGGAACAAACTGCTAAAATTGCACCTGATACAGAAGCAACTGCATAAGCCGTAACTTTCTTTGCTTTTGCTCCCAGATATTTTATTACCGCTGCTTGACTGATAAATACACTAATAGCTCCGGCGATGAACAAAGCCGGAAGCAGGCACAAGATTACGTGAAGTTGAGC
>DRTC01000433.1 GCA_011372345.1 Candidatus Cloacimonadota bacterium | reverse complement strand
GCAGGACGAGTGAATGATATATGGGTTAGATCAAGTGTTGATATAATCCTTAATATTTTTACTTTAGATAATCCGAATTTTGAATTTATTGATAATCACGAAGATGCAGAATACACTTTTTCCTGTCAGCAATCAGCGATCGAACAAATACCGACAGATCTTTATGTAAGTACAGAAGGTAGTGATGAAAACAGTGGTTTAACACCGGAAGAACCATTGAAAACAATTTCTTATGCAAATATTTTGATTAAAGCAGATAGTCTTGATCCCCGTAATATCTATGTTGCCGATGGTTTATACTCAACCTTGCAGACAGGAGAACATCTACCTATAAACCTTAAAAGTTATGTTTCTTTTATAGGAGAAAGTGAAGAAAATACGATCATAGATGGTGATGAATATTATCCGATCATGTCAGGTTGGGATGGAGAAAGAGAAGTAGGAATCAAAAATTTTACTTTTCAGAATTGTAAATTGGCTTCTCATCATTGGGCTCCTTTAACAATGATGTTTACAATTATCGATGATATTTGGAAAAGATTTTCAGTTACTTTAGAAAATCTTACCATAAAAAACACAACACCCCGCACATCTGATGATGGTCCCAGAGCTTTGGAATTAGTGGATGGTGATAACATCGAAATGAAAAATATATCCATAACTGATAATACATGTGGAGCGGCAGTTCATCTTTGGACGATGAATTTAAATGCTGAGAATTTTATAGTAAATAATACTCAATATTCAAGTGGTAGCGAAAGTAGTCACGGAAATGGATTAATTTTACTTCGCCATAACTCATTATTTGCCGATGATAATCCTGATATTATAAAAAATTTACTTTTATGTGATAATATAAGTATTAGTGATTTTGGGTTTCCTGCGCTGACTTTTAGTGTAGCTGGTGGTTGTGAAGCTTATGTTATTAATGGAACGATAACTGAAAATTACCAACAGGGAATGGCTGGTGGTATTATTCGGGTCGATAGTGGCAGCGATCTTTCTCTAATTAATTCCATTGTTCATAACAATGTCGGTGGTCATCCTGTTTATTTAAATGGTGATGATGTGGAATTCACAGTCGATCATTGCTTATTTACAAACGGTTATGAAGATTTGTTTATAGTTGGAGATCCTGTGATAAATTGGGAAGAAGGAAATATCGAGGGTGATCCTCTCTTTAATATCGATGGAGATTACCCTTTCGCTCTCATGGAACTATCTCCCTGCATCGACGCTGGAACTCTCAATCTCCCGGAAGGAATCGAACTCCCCGAATTTGATCTTGCCGGAAATCCGAGAATTGTTGGAGTGACAATCGATATGGGTGCTTACGAATATCAGGATTCAGTTTCTGTTTCAGAAGAACCACAAGTTCTAAAATATGATTTCCTGATCTCTAACTTCCCTAATCCTTTCAAATCATCAACAAAAATAAAATTGGAACTGAAAGAGGAAGCTCATGTTCAGGTCGAGGTCTATAATATAAAAGGTCAAAAAGTCAGGACTCTAATGGATGTGCAGACAGTTCCCGGGAAATTCGAACTTATCTGGTGCGGGAAAGATGAGAGCGATAAGAAGGTAGCTTCCGGAACTTATTTTTATAAATTGATTATCGATGGGGAAGATAAGGCATATCGGAATATGGTATTATTACATTAAACTCTAAATTTTCATTAAAAACGAGTTTTGAAAGAAGTTCACTCTTCGAACTTGATAAATTTCTAAATCTAAATTTCAGATTAGCTGGTTCACTACAACTTTTCGGTAAGTTTCTTCTTGCTTTTCTTATGTTCCTTCTCTTTGGATTATCTTTCATATTCCCATCAAAAAGAGAAGGACAGCAGGATGAGTTTATGAGTAAGACAAACTTATTACACCTGATATCTTAAAATTTTTTAAAATACTATTCTTCTAAACCTATTCATATTTGTAAACTGTTATCTTTTCTGTTTTCCTGGTTGATTCAAATGCGGCTTCTTCTGCAAACCTCAATAATTCCTCAATATTTTTTATCGATTCATTATTCGAAGCAATTCCCCAGGCAACTTTTAATTTACCGTGTAAATTTATATCTTGTAATTCAGTATTCAATCTTTCAACAGCATTGATCGTGCTATCGAGAGAAGTTTCCGGCATTAGAATTGCTATTCGATCGCGATAGATCCTGCCGATAATATCAGTATCCCTTAGCTTTCTTTTTAACATTTCAGTAATCTGTTTTAATTGTTCGTTGGTCTTGTCGATTCCGTCGATGCGAATACTTTCATGAAAATTAGCGATTTTCAAAACGATCATTGTCAGATCTCTTTTATACCTTTTAACATGAGATAATAAATAGTCAGCTTTTCCCAGAAATGTTTTATATGAATATATTTGAAGGATTTCATCCATCTCCGTTAATAATTCAATTTCGTGTTGTTGTCTGAATATTTTAATAACAAGAGTGATGATTGAAGCAAACATCCGAATTTTGGAGATATCTGGATCAGTAAAAGTTGAATCCATTTTATCTATGAACAAAAAACCCAAAAGGTTTTCTTTATAATATAACGGTAGGATCAGAAGATGAGTAAAATCTTTTTCAAATTTGAATTGCTTTGGAGATTTGTATTGGATCATTTCAAATTTTGATAATTCTTGAATGAATTTATCATGAGAAGAAAATGTCGTTTTTTTACCATAAGTATAACTGATATTTCTGCTGATCTTCAGTCTGAAAATATCAGATTTTGGTGCTTTCAGAAAAACTCCTAAACTTTGAAACGAAAATTCTGATTCGATATCTCGGATGATCTTACTTAAATTCTCTTCTAAGGGCTGTTTATGTTTTAGTTCATGAAGAAGTTTATCAAATTTTATTAATTTGAAATCCATATTTTCTCCTATTTTTATTCGTAAAACAATTTGCCAAATTGTATCGATT